>NZ_JBITNB010000009.1:0-119393 GCF_054373195.1 Paenibacillus sp. CMAA1364
GCCAACTTTTACAAGAGAGGTATATTTTCATTTACACAAACTTCTTGACGCTCCCATAAAGGAGAACAATACATTGAATAAGATAATCAGAAATGTAATATTATGTAGCATTATTGTTATGCTATGCGCTACACCACTGCATGTGGAGGCTTCTCGGAACGCGTATCAACGAGGAGATAAGAAATGTCTGACTCCCGAAGAGGCACAGTTAAAAGGAGACTTCAGAAGATTATGGATCGATCATATGGTATGGACTAGGAACTATATGGTTAGTGCGCTGTCTGACATGGAAGACCGCAATGACGTAGCCACAAGACTTTTAAAGAATCAAAAGGATATTGGCAACTCATTTAAGCCTTATTATGGTGAGGAAATAGGGAACCAACTGGCAGAATTACTCCGAGAGCATATTCTCCTTGCGGCGAAGGTCTTAGATGCTGCGAAGAATAACAATCCGATGGATCTAGAAAAGTATAATAAGGAATGGTATAGCAATGCGGATGAACTTGCACAATTCTTAAGTACGATGAATCCGAAGTGGTCTGAGAAAGAGATTAAGAAGTTCTTCTATACACATCTAGAATTGATTACTGTCGAAGTATCAGCTCGCATCAAGAAAGAATGGCATGCAGACATCCTTGCCTATGATCAAGGGGAAACACATATGATTATGTTTGCTGATCTATTATCCGATGGGATCATGAAGCAGTTCAAGAAATCGAAGAAGTAACGTGATACTCCTCTTGTGTTAATAATAAAAATTTGCGACAATTAAGGTTCTATGGCCATTAATAGCTATAGTAACTTTAAATAGACTATATTTTTATGTTTTGAAAAGAGGAAATGACATGAACAAGCCATCCATTTATGGATTAACATTTGAACAACTGACAACATGGCTCATGGAACATGGGCATAAAACATTCCGTGCATCGCAAGTATGGGGCTGGCTATATCGCAAGCGAGTAACGGATTTCTCCGAAATGGTGGATGTGAATGCATCATGTATTGAATTGTTATCCAATCACTTCACGATCCAGACCTTATCCGAACACATTAGGCAAGAATCCAGTGATGGAACGATTAAGTTTCTGTTCAATTTAGAGGATGGAAATCTAATTGAGACCGTATTGATGAGACAGAAATATGGCTTAGCCGTATGTGTTACAACACAAGTGGGATGTAACATTGGTTGTAGCTTCTGTGCAAGTGGCTTGATTAAGAAGAGTCGAGATTTAACGAGCGGTGAGATTGTGGAACAAATTATGAAAGTGCAACAACATCTCGATCAAGCACAACACGATGAAAAGGTGAGTCATGTTGTTGTCATGGGCATTGGTGAACCATTCGACAACTTCACTAATCTTGTGGATTTCCTACAGGTCATTAAAGATCAGAAGGGGCTAGCTATCGGTGCGAAGCGAATTACAGTATCAACAAGCGGTCTGCCTGATAAGATTATTGAATTTACCGATGCTGATCTGCAAGTGAATTTAGCGATCTCGTTACATGCACCCAATGATGAACTTCGTACACAGATCATGAAGATTAATCGTGCTTATCCGATCAAGAGGTTGATGGAAGCGGTGGAGTACTATCTATCCAAGACGAATCGGAGGATTATGCTCGAATATATTCTGCTTAAAGACGTTAATGATCATAAAGAGCATGCGTTGGAACTAGCGGAACTCATTAAGGACAAGAAGGATTTCGCAAGTGTGAACTTGATTCCATATAATCCAGTGGATGAACA
This sequence comes from Paenibacillus sp. CMAA1364, assembly GCF_054373195.1. Lineage (NCBI taxonomy): Bacteria > Bacillati > Bacillota > Bacilli > Caryophanales > Paenibacillaceae > Paenibacillus > Paenibacillus sp. CMAA1364. The sequence continues at coordinate 1,754 of NZ_JBITNB010000009.1, forward strand.
CAGTCAATATCAAAGAAGCGATCAGGAAGTGATCTTAGCCTTCTATGATACGTTGAAGAAACAAGATATTAACTGTACCGTCCGATTGGAACATGGCGCAGACATTGATGCCGCTTGTGGGCAGTTAAGAAGTAAGCAAATGAAGCAATCAGAAGAAGAGCTCACCGATCAAGATCGATTTGCTTTGGGGTGAGGTGTGGAGCTGAGGCAATTATCGCTTCTATGTAAATATAATTTACAAGGTCCTGGACAACAGTCCAGGACCTTACTTAACTATAATAGTTAAGAAGTTCTGAATGAATGGTATATGAAGATTAAATAATTGAATAAACAACAGTTACTTTTGGAATAAAAGACTTTCAAAGAGATATAGTTGTAAATGTTGCAGTTAGAATTGAACATAAGTGAAAAATGAAAGTCTTTCATTAATATAGATGTATACTGTGCAACTAAACCGAACTAAATGAGATGCTAGTCAAGTTTAGATGCAGTAAAAGCAACTATATAGTTAAGATCTCATACATAAGACGTATATGATTATCAAGAACTACATTGATCTTTGAGGCTCTTCTGAAGTTAAAGGACGTTTGTTAGCCTAAGGATGCAATATGAGATTCATTCCCTATTCAACTTCAATTGTATCTCTTCTTGGAGCTCGTTAGTTAACCGATCTACGACACTGAAATCCATGAATTGTGTATAAATATTCGAAATTTCATCTTGAAGAGATTTAGCTTCTGCTAGATACTGTATAGATTGTTTCATGGCTGAGCTATATCTCTGACTAACACGAAGGATAACATCCGCTAATTCTTCATCCGTTCCAGGTTTAATGCACCGAGCGTATATATCGACAATCTCATCCGTGTCACGATCGGGGAAATATTCATGCGGAGATGTACTGTCAAAGATAGCGAATCCAAGCTCTCTGACAATCAGCATATCTAGACTATTTGGATCGAATCCGCAATGATAAATCTCCACGTCGTATCCGCGCTCAATCCCGATCTCAACCCATTTCTTGAGCATCGTTGACTTCCCAGATCCAGGTCGACCTTTGAGAAGATATCTCTTCAAGCCTGCTGTCAGATTAGGAACGAAGTCAGCTGCCCCCTCAGGCGTAGCGGCACCTAGGAATCGATGATCTACGCGGCTCGTCTTCTCAAGCTTACCATCACCGAACAAGAGTTGCGTATATTCAGTAGTTAACACATTGGCTGCATCGAAATCCATATTCGCGATGTATAGTTCTTCCCATTCATCATGAATACGAAGAGCATTGGCAAATCCAGCATAGGCGTTGTCATATGCTTGAGAGATTCGTTCCTTCAATTCGTCGATTACAGGCACGTGAAGAGCTACTTGATCTATGTCACAGGCCTTTCCTAAATCCACATATTGTATGATTGTATCTGCAACTGTGGAATGCATCTCCTGGAAAATGGATTCTACGACGATACCCATTTTACAACTTGGTACAATTAGTCCGTCCAGTGAGGTATTATCTCTTGGGCAATGAAGTAACCATACATCAACCTTATGGCTTACCAACTGATCACTTATATTTTTAATAAAGTTGGACTTTGCACTGCCGTGTGGACCTTGAAGAACGATAACAAGTTCTAGTCCTTGTAATGATGATTCTAACAAGCTTGTAAATCCCCGAGCGGTATTGCCATTTGCATAATAATTCAAGATGTATTCATTCATTTCACTCACACCTTTCAAGGCTAATGTCACGGTCATCATACATCGTATTATTCCCCATAAGATTATGTGCAACTCAGATGAAATTGGATCAAAGAATCACGTGCTAAGAACAAAACCACCTTATCTAAGGTGGTTTTGTGGGGTATGTAAACTTTTTAAGTTAAATTTTTTATTTGTTGAAATTTGTGATATGTTGTATAAAAACGATTCAATCATACTTTAATAAATTATAGAGACCACTATGAAAGTTAGAGTGATAATCAGAATCTTTTGAATATCTATTATATTATTTTTAGGAGGAACAAATATGGGAGTAATGAATGGGAAAGTAGCCATTGTAACAGGTGCAGGTAGTGGTATGGGACGTGAGGAAGCTATGCTTCTTGCTAAAGAGGGAGCTATCGTTGTATTGACAGATATCAACGAAGCGGCTGTTCAAGCGGTAGCACAAGAAATCACAGCTAATGGTGGTGAGGCAACATCGTTCGCACACAATGTGGCTTCAGAAGAAGATTGGATCAAAGTAGTAGAAGCTACCATCAAGAAATATAGCAAAATTGACGTATTGGTTAACAATGCTGGTATTTCTCTAGCAGTTAACTTACTGGATACAACGATGGATCAATGGAACAAGGTTATGAATATTAACGTGGCAAGTGTCTTCCTAGGTATGAAGCATGTTATTCCATCCATGAAAGATAATAACAGTGGTTCTATTGTGAATATCTCTTCCATTGCTGGTCTTACAGGTGGAAGTGGAGCAGGTGCTTATACAGCTTCCAAAGGAGCAGTTCGTATGCTGTCCAAAGCAGCAGCAGTAGATTACGGTAAATTTAATATTCGGGTTAACTCTGTGCATCCTGGATTCATTGAAACACCAATGACAACAGATATGGTTGGTGATGATAAAATGCTTGCGTTCTTCTTGTCTCAAACCGCATTGCCAAGAGTTGGACAAGCTTCAGAAGTAGCACAGGCGGTGCTGTTTCTTTCTTGTGATTCATCATCCTACATTACTGGTATTGAGCTCCCAGTTGATGGTGGCGTAACAGCGAAGTAATGGTACAATAAGTATTGTACACATCCATTTTTACTTGAGCAGTGAATATTGTTATTGTAAAGGAGAATTAGTTATGCTAGAAGAAGAATCGCAGCCCGTTTCTACAAACAGCGAGCCTAATGATGTACTTGAGAAGTTGTTGCAACCAGAGGTCCAACAAGCTCTTGTCACTTTAATTGATCAATTGCCTAAATTGACAGAGATCGTAAATATCATGACGAAGTCATATGACTTCGCGCACTCTGTGGCTACGGATGATGTATTAAAGAGTGATACCGTAGAAGCAATAACAGAGGTAGTGGGACCTGTCAAAGAATCCGTGAAAAATATGGCAGCAAACGTTATTGAAGCTAAGGAACGTGCAGAAGTCAGCCAAGAAGCGATTGGTGTTTTTGGTCTGTTAAAGATGCTCAAAGATCCCCAAGCTCAAAAGATGTTTCGTTTCGTAAATGCTTATCTTCAAGTTAGCGAAGAACGCAGTAAGAAATAACCCATATACATTAACTTAATAAGAGCGGAGGACACGCGATGTCGAAACATATAGTTATATTAGGTGCGGGTTATGGTGGACTTCTAACTGCTTTAACTCTACGTAAATACATGAATAAGGCTGAGGCGCAAATAACAGTCATCAATCAGACACCAACACATCAGATTATTACAGAATTGCACCGTCTAGCAGCAGGTAATGTTGCTGAAAAAGCCGTTGCTATGCCATTAGATAAGTTATTTAAAGGAAAAGATATCTACCTTAAGATCAGCAAGATCAAATCATTCTCCGTCGATGAGAAGGAGATTAAGTTCTTCGATGGTTCGACAATAACATACGATGCGCTAGTCGTAGGATTAGGAAGTCAAACGGCGTTCTTTGGTATTCCTGGACTAGAACAGAATAGTATGGTTCTTAAATCAACATTAGATGCGAATAATATTCACAAGCATATTGAAGATCGTATTCGTGAATTTGCTAAGACCAAGAATGAAGCGGATGGAACGATTGTCATTGGCGGTGGTGGATTATCTGGTGTTGAGCTAGTTGGTGAGATTGCCGATGGATTACCAGCATTAGCTAAGAAATATGGTGTAGATCCTGCAACGGTGAAATTAAAGCTTGTTGAAGCGGGTCCTAAGATCCTGCCTGTATTGCCTGATCATTTAATTGAGCGTGCAACAACAAGTCTTCAATCCCGTGGTGTTGAATTCTTAACAGGTCTGCCTGTAACGAATGTGGAAGGCAATGTCATTGATCTGAAAGATGGACAAAAGGTTGTTGCCAACACATTTGTATGGACAGGTGGCGTACAAGGAAATATCCTCGTAGGTGAATCTGGATTAGAAGTGAATCGTGGACGAGCAACTGTAAATGAACATCTTCAATCGATTTCCCACCCCGATGTATTTGTTGTTGGAGATAGTGCGGTATTCTTTGCTCCGGATGGACGTCCGTATCCACCTACAGCTCAAATTGCTTGGCAGATGGGTGAACTTGTCGGTTACAACTTATTCGCGATGTTGAATAACAAAACGATGGATTCATTTGCTCCGATTGATTCGGGTACACTAGCAAGCTTGGGTCGTAAAGACGCAGTTGCAACGGTAGGTGCTAACGCAACGCCGCTAAAGGGAATGCCGGCTTCACTCATGAAAGAAGCAAGCAACATCCGATATTTATCACATATTAAGGCACTGTACAGTCTGGCTTATTAGAACCATACGCTGTATACCATGACAAGAAACAGCAAGTCAAAAAGGGAGAATCCCACCTTGGCTTGCTGTTTTTGTATGATTTATTAGGCTCATCGGCATGTTAATTAACAGTCCTAGTAGAATATAGGTTAGAATTACAATGAGAAACGAAAATAGGAGTTGTAAACATGGCTAAAGATGAAGTGATATTAACGCAAGAAGGACTAGAAAAATTGGAGGATGAGCTTAGAGATCTTAAAACGGTCAAACGCAAAGAATTAGCAGAACGACTTAAACTAGCGATTAGTTACGGCGATCTAAAGGAAAATAGTGAATATCACTCTGCGAAGAATGATCAATCTTTCATGGAGACAAGAATAAAGATATTAGAAAAAATGTTAACCAAAGCTGTTGTGGTTGATGCAACCAATTTTGATCTATCCATCGTCAATGTGGGTACGACTGTCATTCTAAATGATATGGAGTATTCGGAAAAAATAGAGTATCAAATCGTTGGTCCGGCAGAAGCAGATGTTCTGGACAATAAGATTTCCTATGAAAGTCCTTTAGGCAAGGAATTGATGGGCAAAAAGGTCGGCGAAGTCATCCATGTAACCGCACCGATGGGCATTATCAAATATGAACTGCTTGAAATTAAAATAATGTGATGGTGAGAACATGTTAATTAGCAAAATGTATAGAACATACCTCAAAGACAACTTGTTTATGAGAATAATTTTGCTGTTTTCATTGACTACAATTGCTACTATTATCACACTCTCCTTTCTGATGTTTCAGGTGATGTCTCGATCAGCAGTCCAAAGACAGCTGGATATTCAGAAGGAGGCTATTCAATCGGTAAGTAATTACATTATGGGTAAATACGACTCTGTTCAAATCATGATGCGTGATATTTATAGAGATAGTGACCTCACTTATAATACATCTTACTTTCTAGAACATACGTACGATGAATATGTACAGCATCGACTGGATCGCTTCTATACGGAGACTGGGGCACCTGGAGATACCGTCCGTTTCTTTCGTAATCAGGTCGAGGATGATCCGAGTATTGTCAGTCTAATGTTGTATAGTGTGGAACAGCAGCACCTATACGCTTATAAGAATAAAGGACTTGAGATTATTCCCACCAATGCCGCACAATCATTTGTTCCTGAGGCTATGTATGTCGAAGGAAGCATGGATGTATCTGTGCCTAATATATGGATAAGAAAAGCCGTTGATATTGTCGATACACCCATGTTCTCTGTACGAGTTCCTATTAACAATAAAGCCTTACTTCGTAATATTGGTCAGCTACTTGTGTACTTCGATACCAAGGGTATAAATGATACATTGAGCCATTATGAAGATAACTTAAAGGGATCAATAATGGTGATGTCGAGTAATGGGGACGTCATATTTGATTCGTCAGAAACTTTTTATGGTCAAAAGTATCCTTATGTTGATCAGGTAAACACATTGTATGAGAGCGACTTAGAGATAGAGGGTATGACGATTACGAAGTTAACGGATACGCACGGCGGATTCACTGTTATTAGTCGGGTTACCAAGGATGAACTGGCTATGACTTACCGTGGATTACGGAACATGATCCTTATGGTCAGTATGGTGTGTATATTATTTGCTATTGTGATCTCGTCTTTATTCATTAGCAGTTTTGCCAAGCGAATTCAGAATATCATCAAGTTCACAAGGAAAGTGAAGAATGGGGATATGCAAGCTCGAATTAAGGATATTAGGGAAGACGAACTAGGGCAAATATCCAAGAGCTTTAACGATATGTTGGAAGATCTTAATCTCTATATTGATCGAGTCTATAAAGCGGAGATCAAACAGAAACATACAGAAATGACAGCATTAGAGGCAAGGGTTAATCCTCATTTCTTGTACAATACGTTAGAAGTCATTCGCATGCGTGCCATCTCACATGGGGCTAAGGATGTTGGGGAAATGATCTATAGTCTTTCTGTGTTGTTCAAAAGCTATGTTCAACAGAAACCACGATATACGTTGAAGGATGAGCTTGAAGCTTGCCGTCTATATTTAGAATTATTCCGAATTAGATACAAGGACAAGTTCGCATATCAAATCGTATGTGACAAGGTACTAGAAGACAAGGTCGTGCTGAAGATGACTTTGCAGCCCGTTATAGAGAACTATATTCTTCACGGCATGAGAACAGATAAGTCGGATAATCAAATCTCAGTCGTAGTGGTAAGAGAAAAGGAAGACCTTCTTGTTATCATAAGAGACAACGGGAAGGGTATTCAACCAGAGAAGTTAGAGCATATCAAAGAAGGACTAATGAATCCAGACGAGTACTCAGAATCGTTCGGGATTAGAAGTATACATGAAAGACTGAGACTGCTGTATGGCGACCCTTATGGGGTTGATATGCATAGCGATATAGGGATAGGCACGATCGTAAGTGTGAGATTCCCTAATCTACAGGAAGAAGGAACAAACGATGTATAAAGTATTTATTGTAGATGATGAACCATTTATCATTGAAGGGTTATACGATATTATCGATTGGGCTGAACTTGGCATGGAGATCATTGGACATGCTGAGAACGGCTTAGATGCGTTGAAGGCGCTACAAACAACACCAGCTGATATACTTATTACCGATATTTCTATGCCTTTGATGAATGGGCTAGATCTTATTCGCTCTGTACAGGAGTATCTACCGCAACTCAAGGTCATTGTATTAAGTGGCTATGATGAATTCTCGTATGTGAAGGAAGGATTAACACTTGGCATTGAAAATTACTTGCTCAAGCCAATCAATATAGAGGAGTTCGAAGCGACTCTGAATCTGATTGTTGAGAAATTATATAATTCGAACGAAACACATGGTGTAAATGAACACAGCATGATGATTCTAAGAGATCATGTGATAAATCGTTGGATGAGAAAACAAATCAGCCCATTAGAATTTAAGGAACGTGTAGATATGCTTGGCATCGCAGTACATACACAGCATGTATTAGTCTCGTTATTACGCTTGGAACATTCTAATGATGAAGTCTTCCAATCCATCTTAAGTGCATTGAATGGATATGATAACATCATTGCGTTTCGTGATATGGATGGAGATATTGGATTGGTATTTAGCTTCGACGATCTTGATCAAGGGAAGATTGACGTGGAAGTTACACATACGGAGCTAATAAGTCTTTTATCAGATCACTATGCAATACATTTAGCTTCAGGAAGCATAGAGAAGACAGAACAAGGAGCACACGATAGTTATACCAATGCAAAAAAAGTGCAAGAATATTTCATGATTTTCCCGAATCGGGACATGATAAGTTATGAAGATATCAAGGACCGCGAATCGAATTCCGAACGTCATCTTCATATGAATTGGAATGAATATGTGAAGCTAATGATGGGGAAGAATAAAGAGGAGCTAATACAACTCGTTGAAGAAGACTTCAAAACGATTCAACAAATTGAGGGCATCTCCCCCAGCTATGTCCAAGATGTCGCAATGGAATGGATCATTCGATTCAAGATGCAGTTAGAAGAGATTCAACATACAGATTTATCCGATATGTACCAGAAATATTTGGATCAAATTCGTTATGTTTCTTCCATTGAAGAACTGATCGATATTATGAAAGACGTTGTGACAGTTACCGTGGATTCTCTAACTCATGATATGAAGAGTCCTATCGTTTCGCAAGTACTGAAATATATTGATGAGTCCTATGATAAGGACCTATCACTGAAGACGCTTGGGGAATTGTATAACATCCACCCTGTATATTTAGGGCACCTATTCAACAAGGAGGTTGGGGAGTCTTTTGCGGAGTATATTAATCGTTATCGAATTGAGAAGGCTAAGGACCTCTTAAGATCAACTCAGATGAAGGTGCAAGAGATCTCACGGACTGTAGGGTACTGGGAGACAGGTTACTTCTATAAACAATTTAAGAAATATGTTGGAATTTCACCGAAGGAATATAAGGGTCTGTGAGGATGTGTATAATTTCAAGACCCTTTCTTTACTTTGTACATGATTTATTTAGTTTATCTTCTATTTGAAAGTGCTTTCATATATTACAGTTAAGGTAGTCCTTGAAACAAAGCAATCACAACATGTTCAAGGTTAATTAATAGGGGGTATTCAACCATGATAAAACGAAAGAAAAAGTTGTCTCTTCTACTAACGTCTCTGACTGCGCTTACACTATTAGTTAGTGCATGTGGGGGAAATAACAATGCATCAAAGAATTCATCTGAAGGATCTGAGAAGCCAGTTGAATTAATCTGGTACACAATTGGTCCTCCACAAAAAGATATGGATCAAGTTATGGCGGAAGTCAACAAATATACCAAAGAAAAAATCAACGCAACCATCAACATGAAGATGATCGATTACGGCGATTATTCTCAGAAAATGCAGGTTAATGCTGCTTCTGGTGAGCCGATGGATATTCTATTTACATCTTCTTGGGCATTTGATTATGTGCAAAATGCACGTAAAGGTGCGTTTATGGAACTAGATGATTTGCTACAAACGCATGGTAAAGACATTGTAGCTGCGCTTGATCCTGCGTTCCTAGAAGGTTCGAAAGTAGATGGACATAACTATGGAGTGCCAGCTAATAAAGAGCTCCCGGCATTAGAGGTATACCGTTTCAACAAAGAGCTACTTGATAAATACAACTTGGATATTTCATCTGTGAAATCTTTCGAAGATTTGGAACCTTTGTTGAAGACAGTTAAAGAGAATGAACCAGACGTTACTCCTTACGCTATGGTAAAGGATTTCGTGCCTTCTATGCCATTTGACTACGTGATTGAGAAATTACCAATGGCAGTATATATGGACACGGAAGATTATAAAGTCGTTAATATTTTGGAGACACCAGAATTAAAAGAAACATTAAAAACAGTTCGCAAGTACTATCAAGCGGGATACGTTTCACCTGAAGTGGCTACGACTACCTCAGCGGATGATCTGTTGAAGTCTGGTAAGTGGTTGGTAGACCGTGCGGCAAGTCAGCCTTTTGCTGACAATCAATGGTCTGTAAGCCAGGGGTATCCAATTGTTTCCACACCTGCCACAGAGTCAATTATTTATAACTGGTCGGTAATGGGTTCTATGCAAGCTATCTCTGCTAACACGCAATATCCAGAGAAAGCAATGGAGTTCCTTAACTTATTAAATACAGATCCAAAACTACGTAATTTGATCGATTCTGGTATTGAAGGCGTTCACTATGAAAAGGTTAGTGATAACGTGATGAAGAACTTGGAAACATCGAAAAATTACGATATGCCTACATTCTCACTTGGTAACGTTCTAATTACTTACCTAAATGAAGGAGACCCAGAGAATAAATGGGATGAATTCAAGAAATTTAATGATGCGGGTGTTAACGCTCCGTTGCTTGGCTTTAACTTCGACACTTCTAAAGTGACGACAGAACTCGCTTCGGTTCAGAATGTGAAAGAAGAATTCTGGGCTCCGTTGATGACAGGAACTGTTGATCCAGAGGAATATCTGGCTAAAGCTAATGAGAAATTTAAAACTGCTGGATTGGATAAAATTATCGAAGAAGTGCAAAGACAAGTCGATGAGTGGAGAGCTTCAGTGAAATAAGTAACCACAAATTAATGAGAAGGTCGGGCGGGTGATAGCCTTTTGCCCGGTCTTTTTCATTTGACTTTTGAAGCCATCCTTGTTACTTAAGTTATATAACTTGAAATGGGTGATACTGTAAATTGTTAATTTCAGGAGGGATAAAACATGAGATTGGTCGGAGAGTTTTTTAGAAATGTCGTAAAGAATAAAATTATGTTATTGATGGTTCTTCCCGGCACGCTTTGGTTCCTCTTATTTTCCTATCTTCCAATGTTTGGTACGATCATTGCTTTTAAGGAATATCGTTTCCACCGTGATGGTTTTTGGGCGAGTATTATAAATAGTAAATGGGTTGGACTTGATAACTTCAAATTTCTATTTAGCACAGAGGATGCTTTTATAATTACACGAAACACACTACTCTATAACATTGTTTTTATATTTGTAGGGTTGGCTTTATCCGTATTGTTAGCGGTTGTGTTGTCAGAAATCACTAATAAGCGACTTTCGAAAATATACCAAACAGGTATGTTTCTTCCATATTTTTTATCATGGGTCATTGTTGGTTATTTCACATTCAGCTTCTTAAGCTCGGAAAGAGGATTACTGAACGGGTTGTTTGAATCTTTGGGCATCCCATCGGTTCAATGGTATTCGGAATCGAAATATTGGCCGTTTATTTTAGTGTTTGTTTATTTATGGAAAGCAGTAGGATATAACAGCGTTGTGTATCTAGCATCTATTATGGGAATCGATAAATCATTATATGAGGCAGCTATGATTGATGGCGCCAGCAAGCTTCAACAAATTCGAAGTATTACGCTACCGCTTCTTAGACCAATTATCACGATAATGACGTTATTAGCAATTGGGAAAATATTTTATGCAGACTTCGGCTTGTTCTTTCAAGTGCCGAGAGACTCTGGAACTTTGTATGGAGTAACAAATGTTATCGATACCTATGTCTACCGTGGTCTCAAAACAACGGGTGAGATTGGCATGAGCGCAGCTGCTGGATTGTACCAATCTATTGTAGGATTCACCCTAGTTATGGCATCTAACTATATCGTACGCAAGTTCGACAAGGATAACGCCTTGTTCTAAATATATCGAAGGGAGTGAGTAGTATGTCTCGAAGAAAAAAGAAAGAACGGGATTTTCATAATTTATCAAAACCGATGAATATTTCGTTTAACCTCATAGCTAGCATTTTTGCCTTTCTATGCGTATTTCCATTTCTGTTTGTGGTCATTATTTCCCTTACAGATGAGAAATCGCTTGCCAGTAATGGCTACAGATTAATTCCAGAGAAATGGAGCCTGGAAGCATACCGATATGTATTCGACATGGGCGATACGTTAATGCGTTCATACGGGGTGACTATTTTTGTCACAGTCGTAGGTACTATCGTTAGCTTACTGATTATGTCCTTTTATGCCTATGCTATTTCGCGTAAAAGTTTTAAATATCGTAATTTCTTCTCCTTTTTCGCCTTCTTCACCATGTTGTTTAATGGCGGACTTGTTCCGACTTATATCGTAGTTACACAACTAATGGGTCTCAAAGATTCGATTTGGGCTTTGATTCTTCCACTGGCTGCAAATGCTTTTTATATTATGATCTTGCGGACCTTTTATAGCACGAGTGTTCCTGATGCTATTATCGAATCGGGGACAATTGATGGAGCTGGAGAGTTTCGTATTTTCCTCAAATTAGTACTTCCGCTATCCCTTCCGGGTCTAGCAACGATAGGTTTGTTTAGCACGCTTGGTTACTGGAATGACTGGTTTAATGCGTTACTCTATATTGATAGTCCTAATCTCGTACCGTTGCAATCTATGTTAATGCGCATCGAGACCAGTATGCAATTCATTATGCAGAACGCGCAGAATAGTCCGCTTGCATTAGAAGCTTTGAGATCTTTGCCACAAGACACAGCACGAATGGCGATGGTAGTTCTAGCAACGTTACCTATTATTTTCGCATATCCGTTCTTCCAACGTTATTTCATCCAAGGCCTCACTGTAGGGGCTGTTAAAGAATAAAATTCTCACAGAGGGAGAGAAGGTAACTATGATCTACAAGGATCGTAACAATTCTATTTCAGATCGGGTGGAACATTTGCTCAGTCTGATGACTTTGGAAGAGAAGGTCGGCCAATTGATCCAACCATTTGGATGGCAGACTTATGAGAATATAAACGGTAAAATCACACTCACGGAAGCATTCAAGAAACAAGTGGACAATGGGGGTGTGGGCTCGCTATATGGTGTGCTACGCGCTGATCCATGGACGGGTGTCACGATTGAGACAGGACTCTCTCCAGCAGAAGGCGCTGAGGCAGTGAATGAAATTCAGCGTTATGCAATAGAAAATTCTCGTTTGGGTATTCCTATCTTGATCGGAGAGGAATGCTCACATGGACATATGGCGATTGGTGCTACGGTATTCCCAGTACCGCTAAGTCTCGGTAGTACTTGGAATGTGGATCTGTATCGTGAAATGTGTCGTGCTGTAGCACGGGAGACACGGAGCCAAGGGGGTGCGGTTACTTATTCTCCAGTTCTTGATGTCGTGCGTGACCCTCGTTGGGGTCGGACTGAAGAGTGCTTTGGCGAAGATGCGTATCTGATCAGTGAGCTTGCTGTCGCTTCTGTGGAAGGACTTCAGGGAGTATCTCTGAATCAAGATGATAGTGTCGTCGCTACATTGAAGCATTTTGTAGGTTACGGTAGCTCAGAGGGCGGTAGAAATGCTGGCCCTGTTCATATGGGCAAGAGAGAGTTGCTTGAAGTTGATATGCTTCCGTTTAAGAAAGCGGTGGAAGCAGGCGCAGTATCGATCATGCCAGCTTACAACGAGATTGATGGTATGCCTTGTACGACGAATAGTGAGCTTTTACAGGATATTCTCCGTACAGAGTGGGGATTTGACGGTATGGTCATAACCGACTGTGGTGCCATTGATATGCTGGCTACAGGCCATGATACCGCTGAAGGCGGGATGGATGCAGCAGTACAAGCAATCTCTGCAGGTATTGATATGGAGATGTCTGGTGAAATGTTCGGGAAGTACTTGCTAGAAGCTGTACGTCAGGAAAAACTAGACACATCGATAGTTGATACTGCAGTTCGTCGTGTGTTGAATCTGAAATTCAAACTGGGATTGTTTGATTCCCCGTATGCCGATCCAAAGAAAGCATCCAAAGTAATCGGTAGTGAAGAGCACATTGCACTTGCTCGGAAGATTGCCGGTGAGGGCATTGTTCTGTTGAAAAATGAAGGTAAGATCCTTCCTCTATCCAAAGAGTCTGGTAAGATTGCTGTCATCGGACCCAATGCGGATGTAGGCTACAATCAGCTCGGAGACTATACTTCACCGCAACCTAACTCAAGGGTGACGACTGTTCTTGGAGGTATTCGTAGTAAGATCGCTGAGGAACCGGAACGCGTTCTTTATGCGCCAGGATGCCGGATTAAGCATGATTCCAAAGAAGGATTTGATTACGCTTTGGACTGTGCAAAAGAGGCAGATACGGTAGTTATGGTTCTTGGAGGTTCTAGCGCGCGTGATTTTGGTGAAGGTAGCATTGACTTAAAGACAGGTGCCTCGAAGGTGACAGATCATTCATGGAGTGATATGGACTGCGGGGAAGGCATAGACCGTATGTCTTTGAAGCTATCAGGGGTTCAGCTTGAATTGATTCAAGAAATTCATAAGCTTGGTAAACCCATCGTGGTTGTTTATATAAACGGTCGTCCGATTGCGGAACCATGGATTGAGGATCATGCACATGCGATTCTTGAAGCCTGGTATCCGGGTCAAGAGGGTGGACATGCTATTGCAGATATTTTGTTTGGTGATGAGAATCCATCAGGTAAATTGACGATCTCTATACCGAAGCATGTAGGTCAACTCCCGGTTTATTACAATGGGAAGCGTTCGAGAGGTAAACGTTATCTGGAAGACGATTCACAACCCCGCTATCCGTTTGGTTACGGGTTGAGCTACACAGAGTTTAGTTACTCTAATCTCCGTGTTCAACCAGAAATGATAGCTGCAGATGGTGAAGCGACCGTTACGGTAGAGGTAAGAAACACTGGCGATCGCGAAGGTGCAGAGGTAGTACAGATGTACATTTCTGATACATTCAGTGTTATAACTAGACCAGCTAAAGAGCTAAAAGGTTTCCGGAAGGTGACGTTGGCTCCAGGAGAGAGCAAATTGGTTGAGTTCACAGTTGGAGCTGAACAGCTTCAGTATATTGGTTCGGATTATAAACTGGTCGTAGAACCTGGAGAGTTCCGTGTGCTGGTAGGTAAACACGTGAATGATACATTAAGCGTAAATCTAATTGTGCAGGAGGATTAATATAGATGGAACGGATTAAACGTTTTATTCGGGAATTGTCCGATTCGCAATGGTTGGATCAGCGTGAACATCGCGATTGGGAGATCATATCATCCATATATAAACTGCCAGGAGAGTACGATAACTTGGCACCTTATACGGAGGGAGGGGACTTTGACCTTTTTCCAAGTAAACAAGGAACAACATACTTTTTCCGTTCCCGCTTAGAGATTCCGCAAGATTGGCTGAAATCTCATATCGGATTGATATTTCAATCTGGCGGCGAAGGGATACTTCGTATAAACGGCAATTCATATCAAGGTTTAGATCGCAATCATACATTTGTTACATTAGGTGCGGACATTGTAGGACGTCCATTAGAACTTGAAATTGAATTGTTCGATCCTATTCCCGAGCCGGTGGATCCGTTGAATCAGCAGGCGGTTATTCAACCGCCAATTCGCTCTATTCAAAGTTCGATCGTTAGTGTTAATCGCCCGGTACAAAGTTTGATGTATACGGTAACTGTTATTCGTGATTCCGCGGTCTTATTGCCGGAGCAGGATTTCCGTCGTACACGCCTTATCGAGGTGTTGTATAATGCGATGGATCAATTTGTAGCACTTGATGAAGCGTCCATTCGGAAGGGCAACCTCGTTACGGAAATAGAGTTAAATTTGAAGAAGAGAACTGGGGAGATCGGCGGACATGCCGAGGGTACGATCCACATGGTTGGGCAATCACACATTGATATCGCTTGGTTATGGCCAGTACGGGAGACGGTTCGTAAGACGAGTCGAACTTTCTCAACAGTAGATGCGCTCATGAATGAGTATCCAGAGTATCAATACGCTCAAAGCCAACCCCTATTGTTTGCTTTCTTAAAGGAGAACGATCCTGAACTTTATGAAAGAGTGAAGAAAAGAATTAAAGAAGGCCGCTGGGAGCTCGTTGGTGGAATGTGGGTTGAACCGGATTTGAACATTCCAAGCGGTGAATCTCTAATGCGCCAAATGCTGTATGGGCAGAGATTTTATCAAGAAGAGTTCGGCATGACCTCTGAGATCGAATGGTTACCGGATACGTTTGGATACTGCGCATCACTGCCTCAGATTCTGAAGCACGGCGGTATTCAGTATTTCATGACGACAAAGCTGGGATGGAACGATACGAACGTGTTCCCATATGATTTATTCCACTGGGTTGGAATCGATGGAACACCGATGTTGTCCTTTCTAAATCATGGTGTCAATGAGAATACACTGCCAAAAGATGTACATGATCATTGGCAATCCTTCCGGGAGAAGGCAAAGCATAACGAGCAAATGTTGCTATACGGACATGGAGATGGTGGCGGTGGTGCCACTCGCGAAATGTTGGAGTACATTGATCGTGCAGAGCTAATGGTTGGACAACCAGCGAGCAAGTATAGTAATGCCGCAGATTTCTTCACTGGTATTACAGAAGCATCACCGCAGCTCCCAGAGTGGCATGGAGACCTATATCTAGAACTTCACAGGGGAACTTATACAACACATGGTCGCAATAAACTGAATAACCGGAAGTCTGAAATTCTATATCGTGAGGCTGAAATGTGGAACACACTTGCAGCTCCAGAAATGGAGCCGCAGCAGAAGCTTGAGGTAAGCCAATCATTGCATGACGGTTGGAAACTTATTTTGCTCAACCAATTCCATGATATTATTCCGGGTTCTGCAATTACAGAATCGTATGTAACTTCAATGAAGGAATATGCGGAAATTTATGAACATGGAAATAAAGGGCTTGCTCAAGGTTTGGAAGTATTAGCTGGACAAGTGAATACAGAGGGCGAAGGTACGCCTTATATCATATTCAACAGTCTTGGCTGGTCACGAGATGCCGTCATTGAAATTGCTAATGAGGGTGAATTGACTGGACAAGCTGCTTATGACGGAGAAGGAATCCGTCTCGATATGGATATCACAGCTAATGAAGCGGAAGCTAAGACTACGGTTTGGATACGTGTACCTAACGTTCCTGCACTTGGTTATAAGACGATTTGGCTGAGAAACGTGGACGAAAAAGGTTCTACTGCTTCTGTCCATGCGGGTACTCAGTGTGAAGTTAGTTTGAAAAAAGAGTGGGAGACAGAATTCTACTCTATACGTTTCAATAATCGTGGTGAAATTGTTAGCCTGTTTGATAAAACAGCTAACCGGGAAACGATTAAGTCTGGAGAAATTGCGAACCGTTTGCATTTCTTCCATGACCGTCCTACGCTTTGGGATGCCTGGGATATTGATACGCGGTATGAAGAGCAACCAGCCGGAGATGCTGAGCTTCTGGAGATGAAACTTCTTAGCTCCGGAACTATTCAGGATGTGCTGCGCTTCCGCTGGAAGCTGAATCAATCAGAGATTACACAAGACATGATTCTATATCATCATGATCAGCGCATTGATTTCAAGACGAAAGTTAGCTGGAATGAATCTCATAAATTGCTCAAGGTTGGTTTCCCTGTAGATGTAGTAACGGACAAAGCGACGTATGAAATTCCTTTCGGCACGTTGGAACGTCCAACTCATCGTAATACAAGCTGGGAGCAGGCACAGTATGAGGTTTGTGGACATCGTTTTGCGGATGTATCAGAAAGAGGATATGGCGTCAGTCTGTTGAATGATTCTAAGTATGGCTATGATATTCAAGGTAGTACTATTCGCTTATCATTGTTACGTGCACCTAAATGGCCAGATTTAACCGCCGATTTGGGCGAGCATGAATTCACATACTCGCTCTACCCTCATATGGAAGACTGGCGTGAGGCTCATACACTCAGAAAAGCAGCTGAACTGAACCATGCTCCTGTTGTTGTGGAATCTAAGCTTAAGCAAGGTGCACTTCCGAGTATGCAGTCTTTGATTCAATTCCTGGGACAACATGTTATTCTCGATACGGTTAAACCGTCCGAAGACGGCACGGGAAGTATCTTGCGCTTCTATGAATCAACTGGTGGACGAGAATCGGTAGAACTGAACTGGCCGCAGTCATGTTCTGACATCTTCGTGTCCAATGCCTTGGAGCAAGAGATAGACAAGATAGAACATGAGGATGGTCGGATTGAATTGCAATTCGCCCCGTATGAGATCAAGACCATTAAAATTAACTACTAAAAATATGTATATCATTAAGGAGCGAGACTACTATGGAACAATTTAGACTTCCAAAAATATCGATGCCTGAGCTTACATTACCGGTAGCTATACAAGAAGTACTGGCCGAAGCTGAAGAAAAGCTGGCTCATCGACCGAAACTATTGCAATTATTCAAGAATTGCTTCCCTAACACTCTTGAGACGACAACGAAACTGATGGATGACGGAACAACCTTTGTCATTACAGGCGATATCCCAGCTTCTTGGTTACGTGATTCCGTAGAGCAAGTGATTCAATACGTACCCTTTGCTAAGAATGATTCTGATTTACAACGTATTATTGGGGGACTTATTAACCGTCATATTCAATATGTTCATATTGACCCCTATGCTAACGCATTTAACGAGACTGCTAACGATTGGCATTGGAATGCGAAGGATGAAACAGATATGTCCCCATGGGTATGGGAACGTAAATTCGAGATCGATTCCTTATGTTTCGTCGTTCGTTTAGCCTATACGTATTGGAAAGAAACAGGATTAACAGATATTTTCAATTCTGAGTTCAAATCGGCAATGAGAATTATTGTGGATCTGTTCAAGACAGAACAGCATCATGCGGAACAATCTCCTTACCGATTCATCAGAGATAATGGGATTCCAGAGGACTCCCTTCGCAACAAAGGATTGGGTATGCCCGTCAACTACACAGGTATGATCTGGTCGGGCTTCCGTTCTAGTGACGATGCCTGCGATTTCCATTACAACATCCCTGGTAACATGTTCGCAGTGGTTACGTTACGTCAGATGCAAGAATTCGCTGAATGGGTATTCCGTGATTTGGACTTCTTGGCAGAGCTGAAGGAATTAGAATTGGAAGTGGACCACGGTATTCAGTTATACGGTATTTATCGTCATCCTGAATTTGGTCCAATCTATGCCTATGAGACAGATGGATTCGGTAACCATTGTCTAATGGATGATGCGGGTACTCCAGGTATCATGTCTATTCCTTATCTTGGGTATGTGAATGCAGATGATCCAATTTATCAGAATACGAGACGTTTTGCTCTAAGTAAGGAGAATCCATTCTACTTCGAAGGCAAACATGCCAAAGGAATTGGTAGCCCACATACACCTGAGAACTATATCTGGCATATGGCGTTATCTATGCAAGGGATTACAGCGAAGACAGCCGAAGAGAAGCTTGAGATGATTGCTATGCTAGAGAATACGGATGCTGGAACAGGATACATGCATGAAGGTTTCCACGTGGATGATCCAACGATGTTTACGCGTAAATGGTTTGCGTGGTCGAACAGTCTATTCTCACAGTTAGTGTATCAGGCAATGAAACAAGGTATACTCTAAGCGAGTCTATGCAAGCGAAACCCAGATAGAAGCGAAATTATAAATCTTTCTAACACAAAGGAGAATTCTAAATGAGTAAAATTATCGGAGACAATTTGTCGAACATCCCTTGGCAGGACAAGCCTGAGAATGTGAATGCACCAATCTGGCGTTATAGTGCCAATCCAATTATCAAACGGGATGCTATTCCTAATTCCAACAGTGTGTTTAACTCGGCAGTTGTTCCTTTTGAAGGTAAATTTGCTGGTGTATTCCGTTGTGACTCCAAATCCGTTAGCATGGATATCTTCGCTGGATTCAGTGATGATGGTGTGAACTGGAATATCAATCATGAACCGATCCAATTTGAAGGTGACGAGGAGATCATAAAGCGCGAATACCGTTATGATCCACGTGTTATCAAGATGGAAGATAAATACTACATCACTTGGTGTAATGGATATCATGGTCCAACGATCGGAATCGCTTATACAACGGATTTCAAAACATTCCACCAATTAGAGAATGCATTCCTACCTTATAACCGTAATGGTGTGTTGTTTCCTCGTAAAATTGATGGTAATTATGCGATGGTTAGCCGTCCGAGCGATACGGGTCACACACCATTCGGAGATATCTTCTATAGTGTGAGCCCTGATCTTACATTCTGGGGTAAACATCGTTATGTGATGGGCACAGTAGATGGAGATGCTTCGGCTTGGCAGTCTAAGAAGATTGGACCGGGACCGGTTCCGATTGAAACAGATAAAGGCTGGTTGTTGATCTACCATGGTGTTATTAACACATGTAATGGATTTGTATATCGTATGGGCTGTGCCCTACTTGATATTAATGAGCCTTGGAAAGTGATCGGACGTTCACGCAACTACATCATGGGGCCTGAGACTTTGTACGAATGTGTTGGTGATGTTCCAAACGTAACATTCCCTTGTGCGGCACTAACAGATGCTGAGACTGGACGTATTGCTGTTTATTATGGTTGTGCGGATACGGTAACAGGATTGGCGTTCACAACGGTGGACGAGTTGCTTAGCTACATGGAGAAGTTCCCTTTAGAAATAGAAGCATAATCGATTGAACAAATAGCACATCAGAGAGAATATCGACCGAACGTAGGTTGATGTTCTCTTCTAATAATATAGGTTAAATGAGAAGGAGAAACGTGGATTATGACGGATAAAAGAACAGCACATATCATCTCCCACACACACTGGGACAGAGAATGGTACCTACCTTACGAGAAGCATCATGTGCGTCTCATTCAGCTTATCGATGCTTTGCTAGACAAGTTAGATCAAGGCAGTGAGTTTAAAAGTTTCTTTCTGGATGGACAGACCATTATTCTTGAAGACTATCTACAAGTGCGCCCAGAGAATCAGGAACGATTGCAACGTCATATTACAGAAGGACGTTTGTTAATTGGTCCTTGGTATATATTACAGGATGCCTTCCTAACAAGTGGAGAAGCGAATGTGCGGAACATGCAGATCGGTAACCAAGATGCGAAGCGCTACGGAGAGATTGCGAAGATTGGTTACTTCCCTGATACCTTCGGATTGGTAGGCCAGACACCACAGCTGATGTTACAATCTGGCATCACCAATGCATTCTTCGGACGTGGCGTGAAGCCGACGGGATTCAACAATATGGTATCGGATACGGGATATGAATCTTCGTTCTCCGAATTGATCTGGGAAGGTCCAGACGGTTCTAAAGTTCTTGGTATTCTATTTGCTAACTGGTACTCCAACGGTAATGAGGTACCTGTCAATGAAGAGGAGTCCAAACAATTCTGGGACAAGAAGCTTGCCGATGCTGAGAAATATGCATCAACTGGAGAATTGTTATTCATGAACGGATGTGATCACCAGCCGGTACAACTTGATTTGCCGGAAGCGATCGAAATGGCTTCGAAGCTATATCCAGATGTTGAATTTATTCATTCCAATTTCCCTGATTATTTGAAGGCAACGGAGAAAGCGATGGATCGCGACAATCTGTCATCTGTCAAAGGCGAACTACGTAGTCAGAGAACAGATGGATGGGGTACGCTTGTAAATACCGCTTCAGCTCGCGTCTACTTGAAGCAGATGAACCAAGAAGGTCAGGCGATACTTGAGAAGGTAGCCGAGCCACTTGCCTCATTCGCTCATATGTTAGGACAAGATTATCCACATCATTTGTTTACGTATGCTTGGAAGACATTAATGCAGAATCATCCGCATGACAGTATTTGTGGATGTAGTGTTGATGAAGTTCACCGTGAAATGGTTACACGCTTTGCGAAGAGCCGTGATGTAGCTGAGACCATTGTTGACGATAGCAAACGGATGATTGCCGACGCAGTAGATACAACTGCTTTCGCAGCATTTGGAGAAGATGCACTTCCATTGGTTGTTATGAATACAACCGGTTGGGATAGAAGTGGTACGGTTACGCTGGAATTAGATGCTGAGCGTCTATACTTGCGTGAAGGATTTACACTTGAAGAAACGGCAAGTCGCATGAAGAATGTTGATCTTTCTGGTCGTGTACTTGTAGATGAGCAAGGCAACAAGGTAGATGTCACCGTAGTTGATCTAGGCTTATTGTTCGGCTATGATCTACCGGTTGATCAATTCCGTCAGCCCTATATGTGTCGTCGAGTGCAATTGACATTCCAAGCGAGTCATATTCCAGCACTTGGTCTACGTTCCTATGCATGGGTACGCCAATCGGAGACTGCATCAGCTTCAACAACAAGTAGTTTGCTAGCTGGGGATCGCATGATGGAGAACGCAGGAATGAAGGTCGAGATCGCAGACGATGGATCATTTGCGTTGACAGATAAGTCCACAGGTCGCATTTATCGTGATCTGAACGTATATGAGAATACTGGAGATATCGGTAACGAATATATGTACATGCAACCTGTAGGGGAGAAGACGCTTACGACGAAGGGGCTTCCGGCTCAGATCACTGTCGTAGAAGATACACCGTATCGCGCTTCTATCCAGATCTCACATGATTGGGAGATTCCAGTATCTGCGGATGAGAAATTGGATGAAGAGCAGCGCGCACTTGTCTACTATCCAGAGCGTAAGGCGCAACGTTCAAGTGAAATGGTTACCTTGAAGATTCGTACAATCATCTCCCTAGAGCGTGATGGTAAAGGTGTACACATCGAGACTAACCTGAATAACCAAGCCAAAGATCATCGGGTTCGGGCATTGTTCCCAACCGATATAACTACGGCTATACATCATGTGGATTCGATGTTTGAGGTTCCAGTTCGTGATAACGAGCCAGCACCAGAATGGAGCAATCCGAGCAATACACAGCACCAGCAAGCATTCGTTGATCTATCCGATGATACAGCTGGATTGACAGTAGCTAACCTGGGCTTGAACGAATATGAAGTATTGCGTGATGGACGCAATACGATTGCAATCACACTATTACGCAGCGTGGGCGAGCTTGGTGACTGGGGCTTGTTCCCAACACCAGAGGCCCAATGTATTGGTGAACATACAGTACACATGGAATTGATTCCACATCAGGGTGACGGACTGACATCGGGTGCTTATGCTGAGGCTTATCAGTTCCAGATTCCTTGGACATTATGTCAGACAGGTGTTCACACAGGATCAATCACACCAACGTACACACCTTATAAGTGGGAGTCCAAGGCATTGGCCTTCTCATCCATGAAGATGAATAAGGATACAGGCGATGTGCTCTTCCGTTGGTACAATATGAGTAACGATAAGTCACAATTGAACTTCAGATCAGAAGTTCCACATCAGCACTTCTATAAAACAACGATTCTTGAAGAGTCGCAAGAGCCAATCGCAGGTCAGGCTGCGGGAGAAGTTTCCGTATCGACTGGGCCTTGTGAGATTGTAACCATAGGTATCAAACGCTAATTCAATCAGGATATATACTAGGCTTTCTCCTTAGCTAATCAGGCTAAGGAGAAGAGCCTTTTTTCCAAGGGAGGTATGAACCATGCAAGTGTCTTTTAACGGATTAAGCAAGGAATTGACGGATGGTGTAGCGCAGCTAGTAGATATGTTAGGTTTACAACTTCAGTCAGACGGTATAAGTATAGATGTGATTCAAGCTGAAGGACCGCTGACTGTTTCCCTTAAGGATGGCAAAGGGCGCATTCAATATGAGAATAAGATTCACTTTTATCGTGCGCTAGGTTTATTCGCAGAACATGCCAAGGAATCGGATAACTTTGATATCACGGAACAGCCGAGATTTGACTTCAATGGCACGATGTTAGATGTATCCCGCAATGGCGTCATGCGTGTAGAGACCGTGAAGCAATTCATTCGTTATATGGCAGTAATGGGTCTGAATGGCTTGATGATGTACACCGAAGATACCTATGAGATAGAAGAACTTCCATACTTCGGTTATATGCGTGGTCGCTATACAGTAGAGGAACTACGTGAATGCGACGATTACGCCGATCTATTCGGTATCGAGATGATTGCTTGCATACAGACACTAAGTCACCTCCCTCATGCACTGAAATGGCATTATGCTGAACAGATCAAAGATCATAACGATACACTATTACCTGGTGAGCCGAAAACCTATGAATTTATTGAACAAATGATCAAGACAGCAGCGGCGACATTCCGTTCGAAGCGAATACATATCGGTATGGATGAAGCTTTCCAAGTCGGGTTAGGACGTTATCTAAGACAGCATGGTTTCCGTGACCGGTTCGAAATTATGAACGAGCATGTGCAACAAGTATTAGGGATTACTCGTAAATACGATCTGCAGCCGATGATATGGAGTGACATGTATTTCAACCTACTGGCCAACGATTATCAGGGACATTTATATAACGTGAATGCAGACTTCTCTGATGACAATATGAGCAAGATTCCAGATGGTGTTCAGTTCGTCTATTGGGATTATGGTCGGGGTGATGAACAAGGTTATGAGAAGATTTATGATATGCACGAGAAGTTTGGATCACAACCGATCTTCGCAGGCGGTATTCACATGTGGAACTCGATCGCTCCCAACTACGGGAAGACGTGGAAGACCAGCCATCCAGCACTACGTGCAGCTAAGAATAAAGGACTCAAAGAAGTATTCTCAACTGCTTGGGGAGACAACGGGAATGAGACGAACCACTATGTCATCTTAGCCGGTCTACAATTATTTGCG
Organism: Paenibacillus sp. CMAA1364; assembly: GCF_054373195.1. NCBI lineage: Bacteria > Bacillati > Bacillota > Bacilli > Caryophanales > Paenibacillaceae > Paenibacillus > Paenibacillus sp. CMAA1364. The sequence continues at coordinate 25,862 of NZ_JBITNB010000009.1, forward strand.
GAACATGGCTATGGAGATGAAGTGGATGACGAACATCTAGCCAGACGTTTGAAGGCTTGTACGGGGTTAGACTTATTTGAACCGTTGATCTCTCTGAAATATATGGATGAAGTTCCGACCGTAGAAGAAGGTAACCATTGGATGGCTAACCCATCGAAGTATCTGCTATGGCAAGACTTATTGATGGGATTATTCGATGGACATATGGATGCAGACATCGAAGCGGAGCTTCCTGGCTATTATGATAATATGGCGAATAAATGGCAAGCTACCAAAGAGACTATGCCATCTCCGTATCATGAGCTATTCGATAGCTATGAGAAATTGGCTAGCGTTCTATCATTGAAATCAACCCTTGGCATACGGATCAAGCGAAGTTATGATGCGAAACAGCTAGACGAGTTGAAGGCAATTGTGAATACGGAATTGCCAGAATTGATTGCCCGAGTGGAAGCATTACGATTAGCTAATCGTAGCATGTGGATGCTCACTTATAAGCCATTTGGTTGGGAAGTGCTCGATATCCGTTATGGCGGATTAAAGGCTCGTATCCAATCTACAGGCGATCGCCTGATGGATTATGTACAAGGACATGTTCCTGTCCTGGAAGAGCTAGAAGTAGAGCGTTTGATCTTTGACCTGAATGGCGTACCAACGGCACCGCTTCATGTGAATGCAACATATCAGACGATTGTAACGGCATCTATGCTAATCTAAGTGTTGCTGTCCTTAATAAATCATACAAATAATCGACCTATAAGTGTAGGTCGATTATTTGTCTATGTGCATAAATATAACTAGACTGAAATAATCTCCTCTTTTCGAGTATAATAGAGTATATGTGTTAGTTGATTCGTGGAAACATATGTCCATACGGTAAATAATCTATAATAGAAGAGGTCGAAACATGAGCAACCAAGGTTTTACAGAATATACACTTAGTGAAGAAATTACAAGAGCGCTTGAAGGTCTTGGTTATAATGAACCCACAGAAGTACAACATGAAGTCATCCCGATGGCATTGAAGAGACAGGATCTTGTCGTGAAGTCTCAGACAGGAAGCGGAAAGACGGCATCCTTCGGTATTCCGATCTGTGACATGGTGGATTGGAAGGAGAATAAGCCTCAGGCGCTTATCCTTACACCTACGCGTGAATTGGCTGTCCAAGTGAACGAGGATATTACGAACATCGGACGATATAAACGGATCAAGGCAACACCCCTTTATGGAAAATCACCTTATGCGAAACAATCAGCAGAGTTGAAGCAGAAGAGTCATGTCGTTGTGGGTACTCCTGGGCGTGTATTAGACCATATCGAGAGAGGAACATTTGTCCTTGATCGTATAGAATATCTAGTCATTGATGAGGCCGATGAGATGTTGAACATGGGATTCATTCAGCAGGTAGAGTCTATTATTGAAAAGCTACCTACGCAACGAATGACGATGTTATTCTCCGCAACGTTACCGCATGATGTAGAGAAACTGTGCTATAAATATATGAATAACCCTGCGGTCATTGAGATTAAATCTACGGGTATCACGACAGATACGATCAAGCATTCCTTATATGAAGTAAGGGAATCCGAGAAGTTCTCGCTGCTTAAAGATATCACGGTGGTTGAGAATCCCGATAGCTGTATTATCTTCTGTCGCACACAAGAGCATGTGAATCAAGTCAACGAACAATTAACCAATGCCAACTATACATGTGCCAAAATCCATGGGGGCATGCTCCAAGAGGATCGCTTTGAAGTCATGAATGACTTTAGAAGAGGGCAATTCCGCTATCTTGTTGCTACGGATGTAGCTGCTAGAGGAATCGATATTGATAATATCACCCATGTGATCAACTATGATCTACCGATGGAGAAGGAAAGTTATGTACATCGTACAGGTAGAACCGGTCGTGCAGGGAAGACAGGTAAAGCGATCACATTCGTAACGCCTTATGAAGAGAAGTTCCTTAGTGAAATTGAAGGATATATTGGATTTGCGATCTCAAAAATGAATCCTCCTGCTAAAGAGGCTGTTGAACAGAACAGAGAAGCTTTCCAAACGAAGATCGGGATTGAGCCAACCCTCAAACAGGAAAAGAATAAGCAATTAAACAAGGATATCACGAAGCTATATTTCAACGGTGGAAAGAAAAAGAAGATAAGAGCTGTAGACTTTGTAGGCACGCTAGCCAAAATTGAAGGTGTTACATCAGACGACATTGGTATTATTACGATTCAAGATAATGTATCGTATGTTGAAATATTGAACGGCAAGGGACCACTTGTTCTTCAAGTGATGAAGGATACGACGATCAAGGGTAAACTGTTAAAAGTGCATGTGGCGAATAAGTAGTAAACGAGGGATAACGATGAGAATTTATCTGTATATCGTTCTAGCACTCTCAATTATCATATCAGGATGTATGAACACGGGGACTGAAGACGTTATAGGTCAGTCCCCGTTTGCTATGCAAATGGATAGGGATTACCCTGAATTGTTAGATAAGGAGTACGAGATGGAAGTGGTCAAACGTGTTGTTGATGGCGATACCTTCGTGACCGTCTCTGGACATAAAGTGCGATTGATTGGGATCAACACACCTGAAGTATTTGGTGAAGTCGGGTATTATGGGCAAGAGGCAAGTGACTTTAGCACACAACATCTTGAGGGGAAGACCGTGTATTTATTTAAAGATGTGCGTGAGACAGATAAATATGACCGATGGTTACGCTTTGTATTTGTTGAAGATGACCCAGTCATGTTCAATGAAACATTGATTATGGAAGGTTATGCGAATACGATGTCCATTCCCCCAGACATCTTATATTCAGAGAAGTTCTCACATCTGAAGCGTGAAGCACAGAATAATCAAATTGGATTATGGAATAATGTGATTTCTAATTATTAATCTATTTACCGATGATCTATAGTAAAATGTAAATATTACCCGTTAGAACCATCGGAGGGATGATATGAAGGAGTTCAAAGATCGCTTATTCCATATACAAGATAGCCAGAACAAATTGAGCAAAGAGGTTCAGGCCTTAGTTCGTGAATATGAGTCGCAAGATGTCATGATTGAGAATGAGAAACTTCGAGAGAAAACGAAGGAATATCAGCTTCGCCTAACGACATTGCAGGAAAAGGCGGGACGTTTAGAGACAGAGAATGTAAAGATTCGAACGGCTCTATCCGAGCAAATCATGAACGAAAAGCTAAATATCATCCATGTAACCCAAGAGAAGCTAGATACATACTTTGCGCGTAATTCAGGTGAGCATGTGAATCGGTTGAATGCATTTGAGCATCAAGCGAAGACAGGCGTTCACCGTATGTATGAGAGAGCAACACATCATTTGAATGAAGATAAGGAAGAAATGACCGGGAAGATTGCCCAAATCTCAAATGAATTACAACATAAGATGATGATCCAGCGTGAGCGATTGATTGCTGACGAGAAAAGACTACAACAACAAGTGAAGAGTGGTCTCGACCAACTTGCTTCAGAAGAAGTGACGGAAGAAGTCATGCAAAGAAGAATAAAACAGAATCAATTTGAGATGAAAATTGGATTAAATTGGTTGAATAAGGTAGCTATACTACTGATCATTTTAGCCGTCGGAACCAGCTTCAAAATGATGTATTCGGGTTGGTTTAACGGATACATGAAGGCAAGCACCTTCTTCTTATTAGGTGTGCTGATGCTCGTAGGTGGAGAATGGTTATTCCGTAAGAAGAAACAAACCTTTGCGTTGGGCTTACTGGGTGGCGGAATATCCGTCCTGTACGGATCGATCTTTTATAGCTACTTTTTACTAGATATTATAAATATATATGCGGGATTGGGACTATCTGTTCTAGTGTCGCTCACAGCCGTACTGTTGGCATTAAGGTATCATTCAAAGACCATTATTTCACTCGGTCTGGTGGGTGGTTATCTACCGCTATTCTCCTACATGGGAGCGTTCGGACTTGAGGGCAAGGCTGTTTATATAGCGATGTGTTACTTGATCCTATTGAATGTATCGATATTGCTCGTTTCTTTTCGTAAGCGTTGGGTCATTGTCAATTACATCAGTTTCTTATTCAACGTTCCTTGTATGATCGCTTTAATCGGGCTATCTAATAGCCAATCTATAAGCATGTTGTATGTCGTGGTGACGTTTATGATGTACCTAGGCATCACACTGGGTTATCCGCTGAAGCAATTATCCAAGTTATCATGGTGGGATTTCTCCTTATTAGCTTTAAATACGTTCATTAGTTGTTCTGCATTATATATCTTGTTTGTTGCAGCCGAGTGGGATAATTACCATGGTCTACTGGCATTAGTCTTCTGCTTGGTCTATTTTGGATTGGGCAGGTTTATGGAGAAGTATATGCAACAAGAGAAGCAGACGATCCTGCTGTTCTACGCCACGTCACTCACTTTTGCCGTGCTTATGATTCCGTTCCAGTTCGGAGCCGAGTGGGTATCTATCGGTTGGCTTATAGAAGGTGTGTTATTAACGATCTATGGAAGTCTTAATCGATTTAAGACGTTGGAAAGAGCGGGCTGGGGGATTCTAGCGTTATGTTTAGGATCATTCTTTATCTTTGACATATTCATCAATGTCATTGGCTACGCTGGTGATTACTTTGATCTGAAATATAGCTTTGTTACGGTTGGCATGCTGTTAGTGACATGGTATTACGCTATACAGCAGCATACAAAAGTAGCCAATCTCTATAGTCGTCCTATAGAAGCCCAACTCGTCACCGTGTTTAAATATATTACATTACTAAACGTCTGGTTCTATCTGATGTACGAGATGGGAAATCTATATCAACATTGGGTACCGTGGGAATTCAGCCATTACGACTTCTATAGACTGTTACTTATTGCAACGATAACCATTGGACTTGCCTATGCGCTGTCCAAAGCTACAGTGTTGTATGATCGTGTCGTGAAGTATTACACGCTAGCGCTATACGTAATCGGATACTTATTCTGTCTCATCATTACATTAAGCACGCCAGTGCTACATTCTAATTATGGCTATAATACGGCAACCGAATATATAGCGTTAGGTATATTAGTTGGCATTAACCTATTGGTGTTCTTCAGTATCCGAGATGTGCTGATTGCATTGATTCGTCAGCAATATAAGAGTATCGAGCTATATCCGATGATTATGGGTGTTTACTTACTGGGGTTATTAACATCTTTTCTGGTCGTTCAATTCCAATTGGAGGAGATAGGTTTACTATTTAGCTTGCTGTATTTATTACTTGCTATTGTCTATATTGCATTTGGGTTCCGTTATCGTTACGTATATATTAGACGCTTAGGATTGGGTCTGACGCTTGTCGCTACCGGGAAACTAATCTTATATGATTTAAGTTTCTTATCGACGGGAAGCACAATTATTGCGTATTTCACATTTGGGCTTGTACTACTTGGTATCTCTTATGGTTATCAGACAGTATCAAGCAGAATGGGGGAGAACAATGACGATGTGCAGATACGTGTGGATTCGAAGGACTAGTGCGCTTGTTGTGATCATGTTCTTAATGTGGGGGTGTATAGGGGGAAATGTGATTGTTGCAGACTCCCCGGTAGAGCAACAAGGTTGGCAGTTCTCAAAGGGCATCGATTTACAGGGTACCGACCCATATCATGGACTATTCTTAGATGAAGAGGTATATGCAGGAGCAAATGGAGATTTAAGTGACCTTCGAATTGTTGATAAAAAAGGGCAGTTCGTACCTTATTATATTGATAGCGGTTATGGGCTGGCGAAGGACATGACCAAGAAGTATACCTCTTCCTTAGTTCATACCGCTATGAAAGATGGCAATATGTTATTGGATTATCAGATTACCCCAGAGGCAGAACATAAGGATATTCGCGGTAATCTTCTATCTGTAGAGTTACCAGAGGAAACATTCCTGAAACGCATTAAAGTGTACGGAAGTTATGACGGACACCAATGGCAATTCATTGATCAGGGTGATCTGTACCGAACGGATCAGTTGGTGAAGAATACGATCGAACTCGGTTCGGAGTATAAGTATGAATATTATCGCCTGAATGTTCTTAACAATGTAGAGAAACTGATATTTCCGACTCTACAATTAATCCATAACACGCAAGAAAGACAATGGATTGACTATAAGAAGTTAGGTAAACCGTCTTATGAAATGAAACAGGTAGATAAGGTTACTCATATTATCGTAAAGAATGAGAGCCGACTTCAAGTAACCCAATTGCAGTTATCGACTAAGAGTAATAATTATAAGAGATCTTACAAGGTATACGATGATCAAGATGTAAGGATGACAACAGCTGGTTCACAAGATATTTATCAATTGAATTTCAAAGATAAACAGATTACAAACAATACAATCATGCTTGAAACACCGACTAGAAGCTCAAATATCACTATAGAACTAAACAATCACGATAACTTGCCTTTGGATATTACAGCGTTTGAAATGGGCTACATTGTGGACAAAATAGTATTTGAGGATATAGGAGCGGGTCCTTATCAGTTATGGTATGGCAAATCTGATGCGATCCAGCCTGAATATGATATTGTGAATTTCAAAACGTATATCGAGCATGAGGATGTAAGGGTGGGTAAGTTCCAAGCACAACAGATTGTACAAGACGCTCCAACAAGCGAAGGACCAGCACCTTGGTGGATGCAAGCGAAGATATGGTTCAATGTGGTGATTATCTTAGTATCACTAATGCTGATTGTCTTGCTAGTGAAGAAAATAACTCCGTCCAAGTAAGAATACATTACAACTATACGTATATGTCAGCGTCTAGTATAATGTTGAGATTAAATAGAGAAGGTTTAGCCTTGAGCGCAAGGTTTTACATCATTGGGAGGAAGTCATGAGTTTGAAATCTAACAAACATAGTTTGTCTACAGCAAATGATGAGCGGTTCTCATCATCTGGATTTATACTTACGGCAATCGGAAGTTCAGTGGGCCTAGGGAATATGTGGAAATTCCCGTATATTACAGGACAATATGGCGGAGCTGCATTTTTCATCCTCTTTATCGTCTGTCTAGTTGTAATTGGATTACCCGTTCTTCTAGCAGAGCTTGCGATTGGGCGAGGCGGTAGGGGAAGTGCATCATCATCCTTTGTCAATCTAAGTGGAAGTAAAATGTGGGGTAGACTTGGCATGATCTCCGTCATTGCACCCTTTATCATTATGTCCTTCTATGCGATCGTGGCAGGCTGGACGCTTCATTATGCCGTATTATCATTTAGCGGTAAATTCACATCAGGTTCAGATTTTTCATTTCAATTTAGTGAGTTCATGTCAGGATATACACCAATTGCATGGCAATTCGCTGTATTGGTGCTTGTTGGGATTGTCGTAGTCAAGGGAATCTCCGGAGGGATTGAGAAGTTTAATAAATTCCTTATTCCAGGGATGCTCATTCTATTAATCATATTAATGGTACGTTCCTTAACCTTGCCAGGTGCTAGTGAAGGCGTATCATTCTTCTTAAACCCTGATTTCTCTAAGTTGAATGCGGAGTCTACACTCGTTGCGCTAGGTCATGCATTCTTCTCGCTATCTCTTGGGATGGGAACAATGATTACATATGGTACTTACGTTAGGAAGGGTCAGTCACTCGGGGCAGCTACGCTTGCTATCGGTGCGGGTGATCTAATTTATGCCCTCATTGCTGGATTAATTATATTTCCTACGACCTTCTCCTTTGGAATAGCTCCAGACGAAGGACCAAGTCTCGTCTTTGTTGCCCTGCCAGCCGCCTTCTCTGCGATGCCATTTGGATCCTTCTTCGGAGGAATGTTCTTTATTCTACTGGCCATTGCCGCATTAACCTCAACGGTATCCTTGTTGGAAGTGCCGGTAACCTATACCATGGATCGTTTTGGATGGAGTAGAAAGCGGTCAGTATGGATGATCGCCATGGGAACGTTCATATTAGGTGTGCCTGCGGCACTGTCTCTAGGGGTCACGCCAAACTTAACATTTGGTGGAATAGCGATTTTTGATTGGATGGATTTCTTCGCATCGAATGTGTTGTTGCCACTTGGCGGATTGATTGTCACAATATTTGTAGGATATTACTATAAGGGTGTTGCTGAGGAAGCGGGTCTTACCGCAAGATGGTTCCGCATCTGGTTGTTCATATTGCGATACGTAGCTCCGATCCTAATCATATTCGTATTCCTACATTCATCAGGCGTTATTAAGTTCAACTGAACACATGTGGTTTCAATTCATATATAAAAGGTTAAGACCTATCAATCTGACATATATCATACAAAGGGGGGACCTTACAATGGATCGAAAGCCGATTGGGAAAACAAATATCCCTAATGTGGTAGGACTTGCTGTTGTATTCTCCATCCTCTTTGGAGCGGCAACAGAAAATTTAACATGGTTCTTAGCTAGTGTATCTTCTGTACTCGTCATATGTTTGCTACTGTATGCCATATGGTTGAAATTTGGCGATAATGGGATCAGAGTGAACAGTATTAATGTCTTTATTATGTTGGTGATGTTAACGATGTATACGTACATACCTTTTCTCTATTTAACTTGGGATACGCCACTTGGGTGGCAATCCATGGCCTTATATATTCTTGTTTTTATAATGAGCTTTGTGGTTAGAGAGAACATGGTTATGAAGATCAATCCGATTCTAAAGGTGAGTATAAAAAGTCCTATTTCATTATAGCCTATGTGATCTTAATGTTTGCATTAGTTGCCCTGGGCATATGGATGCTACAAGCTGCAAAGACGCCAGGTGCAGCCATGGAAATGGCAATCTTCTTTTATCTATTCTCATTTTTTTTTTGGTCCTCAGTCCAATGTTTCTAATCCATCCTAAGAGAGCATTGGAAAAGAAGATGGTCACGCAAGAACATTATGATAAATATCGATAAGTCTATAATAATTAACATATTGGGGGATATCATACATGGCGGGAACGCTATCCCAAGTCATCACGGGTCTACTCATGTTGGCTGTACTAGGGGCAGTGATGTCTATTGTCTATGCTAGCTGGAAGAATGGCATATCACCGATGCCTTCATCAAGTGTAGTTAGACGAGCCGTTATTGCTGAGATCAACCGATTGGATGAACGAGGGCTAATTGTAGAAGCTGGTTCAGGCTGGGGAACACTTGCACTCGATATAGCACGAAGGAAGCTTGGCTCTCAGGTGATTGGGATAGAGAACTCCTCTATTCCATTATGGATATCCAGAGCGATAATAAGGCTGAAAAAAGTAGATAATGTTTCCTTTATACGTGGAGATCTATATCATTATTCCTATGACGATGCACAAGTGGTGTTATGTTACTTATATCCAGGAGCAATGATGAGATTAAGTCAACTATTTAAGGATCAACTGCGGCATGATGCTGTAGTTATCAGTGTATGTTTTGCAATTCCTGACTGGCAACCTGAACGCGTAATCACATGCCGTGATTTCTATCGAACGAAAATTTATGTATATCGAAAGACATGAAAAGTGAATAGGTTGTAGTGTTCGTCTGAGTCAATTGATTCAGGCGACTTTTTCATTTGTAAAGCAGGAAGATGATGATATGTTAACGAAACAATAATAGAGCATGTCGAATATATATTTTAATTGACTTAAATTGTTCTAACTTGTTATACATCAAGTGATTTAGCACCCGAGAATGACAGCATGGGATTATAGCAGGAGAGAGTTGAGTGAGAATAATGGAGACCCTATATATTATTTTTATAATCTTAGTTAGCTTCATAGGAATGCTTGTATATTATGTTGAACAAGTGAAGAGGACAAGGAATAGACTAGCACAGATAAATGACGATTTCATTCTGGCGACGAAAAGTTCTGGTGTTGTTGTGTGGCACTTCGATTTGATGAGCCATGAATATTACTTCTCAGATCATTGGTATGAGATATTAGGTTACGACAAGGATGAACTTAACGAATCTCGTGGCGGTTGGATGGACATTCTTCATCCGGACAATATTGAAGCTGAACATGTGTATAGAACGCTGTGTTTAGAGGGTATGACGCAAAATTATGATAGTAAATATCGTTTGAAGACTAAAATAGGAGATTATAAGTGGTTTCGCGTTAGAGGTACAGTGGTACGAGATCCTAATAGCATGAATTCAAGATTAGTTGGATCGATGATAGATGTAAGCGAGCAAATGGATACGGAACATAAATTGATCGAAAGCCAACGAGACATCACGAAGAATATAGAACGATATCTTCTTATCACCAATGCAACGAATGATGGGATTTGGGATATCGACTATCGTAACAATGAATATTATTATTCACAACGGTGGCACGAATTATTATTAATCAATGCGGAGGAATGCGATAATAATAAGATTAAAACAGATCACATACATCCAGATGATATTGAAGTATATATGGATGCTGTGAAAGAGCATCAAATAAGTAAAAGTGATTTTTACCAGTGTGAAGTGAGACTTTTACTCTCTGATGGTACTTATAAATGCTTCCTTTTGAGAGGTAAGGTTCTATGGGATGATAACGGAGAGATTTATCGAATGACGGGGTCAATCTCGGATATTGAACTCTTGAAGCAATCCCAGAAGAAAATGGTTGAATTAGTCTATAAAGATGCATTAACAGCATTACCGAACCGATTATCGCTAAGTGATGTGTTCCGCACTTATATGGATCAGAACAAGAACGGTAAAGCAGCGCTCTTCTTCTTGAATATTGATAATTTCAAGGCAATTAATGATACGATGGGATATGCATTTGGAGATCAAGTGTTGATCGAAGTGGGTAAGCGGCTAAGTAGTATAACAGACGGTAACGCATCCCATTATCGCTTCGGCGGAGATGAATTCGTGATCCTTCTTACCAATATTCAAATGGATCAAGATATCATTCATTATGCAGAGTGCTGTATGGAACAATTTAACCTTGGATTTCTAATTGGTGACAGTAAAGTACATATTTCATTGAGTATGGGTGTCGCACAGTATCCAGAACATGGATTAAATGAAGATGAGCTTCTTAAGAATGCAGATGTGGCTATGTATAAGGCTAAAGAGATTCGAAAAGGAAAATATGTGATCTACAATCAACAAATACAAGACTCCTTCAATCATAGAATCGTCATAGAGAAACATCTGAGGATGGCTATCGATAATGAAGAGTTATCACTTTATTATCAACCACAACTCGATATTCGCACAGGGGAGATATGGGGATTCGAGGCGTTATTACGATGGAATAGTTCGGTGCTTGGATTCGTGTCTCCCTTAACGTTCATAAACATTGCTGAGGATTGCCGCTTAATCATTCCCATTGGGCAATGGGTTCTCAGAACGGCATGTTACGCGATGAAGAACTTACACAATCAAGGATATGAGGGATATCGTGTATCTGTTAATATTTCAGTCGTTCAGCTGTTACAAGAGGATTTCACTGATATGGTATTAAATATATTAGATGAGACAGGCCTTAGTCCTCAGTATCTAGAAATAGAAATAACAGAATCGAGGATCATGGAATCTTTTGATAAGAACAATGCCCAATTAGCGTATCTAAGGGCTAAAGGAATCGCAATTGCCTTAGATGACTTTGGCACAGGGTACTCTTCATTAAGTTATTTGAAACAACTCCCTATAACGACATTGAAAATTGATAAGTTGTTTATCGATGGTGTGCCGGATCATAAAAGAGATGTATCCATTACCAACGCTATTATTGCGATTGGACATGAAATGGGATTAGAGATCGTTGGTGAAGGTGTGGAGACAGAGGATCAACGTTCTGTATTGAAACAATTAGGCTGTGATCGGATTCAGGGATATCTCATCAGTAAGCCAATCCCTGTGCAGGATGTACCGCAATGGATTGAACATCAAGTGAAATAGATAGGAATCGAGGTAATTCATCATGCAGACCAGCATAATCATCTTAGTAAGTATTGTGGCGGTGGTATCTATAGTAGTGTACGTTGTACTCAGATATTACCCGTCATTAGGTGCGCTGTCTTCTAAGGAAATGTATGATAAGGATAATTCTTTACCCAATTACGCTAAAGGTAAATTTATCAATCCGATACCAACTTCTATGGATACAAGCTTTGCAGGATTCCTGTCTATGCTTGTGGACTTTCTCAGAGGGAACCCAAATGGAAGGCCAGACAAGCCACTACCCATTGATAGTCAATATCCCCTCAGGCTACAGGCAGAAGAGGATGCTACGATTACATGGTTCGGTCATTCGACGTTGTTCATTACATTGAATGGAAGCACGTTATTACTAGATCCCATGTTTGGTAGGGCCCCTTCACCTTTCCCATGGATAGGTGGGAAAAGATATGAGACCGTGTTACCGATTGAGTTGGAGAATATACCCGTTATTGATGCAGTTCTGTTATCCCATGACCATTATGACCACTTAGATTATGGTAGTATTCTAACAATTAAGGATAGAGTCAAACATTTCTTCGTTCCCCTTGGTGTAGGTGCTCATTTAGTTAGATGGGGTATACCTCTTGAGCAGATTACAGAATTGAATTGGTGGGAACATGCATTGTACGAAGGGCTTACCTTGGTAAGTACACCTGCCAGACATTTCTCTGGAAGGAGACCACTGGGCAATGATAAGACACTGTGGTGTTCTTGGGTGATCCAAGGTGAATCGCAGAAGATATTTTTCAGTGGAGATTCGGGCTATGCCCCTCATTTCAAGGACATCGGGGAAAGGTATGGGCCATTTGATGTCACAATGATGGAGTGTGGCCAATATAATGAACGTTGGGCAGGAATTCATATGACACCAGAGGAAACGGTCCAGGCGCAAATAGATGTGAGAGGGAAACTGATGATTCCAATCCATTGGGGTGCGTTCACCTTGGCATTTCATGACTGGACTGACCCAGCAGAACGCGCATTAAAGGCTGCCAAAGATAAGCGTATCGCAATCTCTACGCCTAGAATTGGAGAACAGGTAAGGATTGGATCATCGGATTATCCAACATCTACTTGGTGGAGAAATTAAGAGCATACAATAACTTGTCTAGTGAACGCCCGTTTTTTAGCTACGCAACGATCGGTAATCATAAATCCTGCATCTATGATCATGTCATCTATCGTCTCTATTGTAATAATAATTACTCTTCTTGCAATACGACGAGCATGTTGGAGGATGAATAGTTGTTCCTCTGGTGTGGTTGATGAGAATAGATTGTATGGCATATCAATGATGGCGACATCGTAAGATTGAGAAATGTCAGCGATATTCCCATAAGTAATCTCACAAGGATATCCAAAGTGATTGATATTCTCACGGGCACCCTGGACAATTTGTGGATTGAAATCACGTCCTATGATATCGATGCCCATGGAAAGTGCCTCAACCAATACCGTACCTATTCCACAGCATGGATCAATCGATCGAATTCCTGTTGGATTGGGAATAGCGATATTTACTAGCGCTCGTGCAAGTCGCGTCCCAAGTGCAATAGAATAATTACGTGGTTTTTTCATATGATGAAACCATACTGCATCATTCTTGTGATACCTTCCGAAGTACCATCGGCCCTCAAATGTCACAATTCCAAACGTATGATCGGGATGGTGGACATCAGCCTCTCCATCGATATGTAACCCAAGGTCTCTCTCAATAAGTCGTCTGTCCTCATAGGATATCTTATTTTCTTGTGTTAGGTCGTTGATCTTAACATAGATCACTTTGAAGGTTTCCTCATCCAGTACGATAGCCTCTACTTGCTTCAAGATATCCTGCAGGTTGTTTCCTTCATACATGACTTCTACCTTCTCTTTTACAAAGGGGCTACGATTGACATCTATACAAATAGTACTCTTTATAATGAATGACGACGTCTCCTGACTGAACAAAGAGCGCATCTCCAACTCCCATAAGGAATGTTCATCTTTACTACATGCAAAGGTATATATATAAGTTGAATCTTGGCTCTCAGTAATCAATAATAACCCATCCTTTATGTACGTGAAATTGTACTGCCTTTACACCATATCTATAAAAGCTTAGAAAAGCAAAAAAAATAGAACAATAGGTACGAGCATGTTAAAATGAATAGATTATAAGAGTGGAGTGACCTAATATGAGTCAAATGAACGAGAAACAAGCAGCCCAATTAATAGAGAAGTGGATTTCAGTATATGATATGGATAATGCCAAGGCATGGGAGAGGGATGAATATCCCTTTATCAAAGATACATCTACAGCGATGAAGCTTGCTATCCAAGTGTTAAGAGGGAAATCGGATATGAAAGGTAAATCTCTTCAGGGAGTTGCCTCACAGTTATTAGAATATGTTGATGAATATGGTATGGATAGTCCGCAGGAGTGGGAGAAGGAGAATATCCCTTTTGTAAAAGAAGTGCTTGAAGCGATTCATTATACAGTGTCTATTCTCAATAAATAGGTAGTGTGTAATCAATAAAGAGGATGTCTTACTACCATTTGTGTTGGTATGTAGGATATCCTCTTATGTTATATATTTAATGTGAAATCATTGTCTTGGCATTAGGCATATCGCTGTGATCTTCCATCACATCATCTTGTTTCACTCGTGGTTTGCGTAGAATAGTACTCAATAGTAAACCAACAACGGCGATACAGGCTGTTAAGAAGAATACGTCAGCAAATGCAGATGTCGATCCAGTTAGCATCTCTTGAGGTGTCCCCGGCGTGGAATTATAATGTTGAATCTGTGAAGTAAGATACCCGGACAACCCAGCAATAGCAAAGGATGTAACGACTTGTTGAGTTGCCGATGTTAATGGTGTAACACGATGCACAAGTCTTCGTGGTGCAGAGTTCAAGATATGCGTATTTAAAGGCATCATCGTTAGACCCATGCCACCACCCATGAGAACAAGCGGGATAACAATCATACTAATCGAAGTGTTTAAGTTAATCTGGGATAGTAGGAACAACGCTGTAGATACCATAGTGATACCGGTTATAGCGAGCGGGCGAGCTCCCCATTTATCAAATAACCTTCCCCCGATAGGCATGAATACCATCGAAGCCATGGCCTGAGCAAGTGTGGTATACCCACTTTGTAGAGGGGTAAATCCTCTTACGTTCTGTAGATATAGGGGAATCATAAGTATGGCACCGAACATCGCTACCTGAATAATCCAAGATAGGAGCACACCTCGTGTGAAGTCAGAAGAGCCAAAGACACGAAGTTCTAATAAAGGTTCTTTCAGTCTTAGTTCCACGATAATGAAGAGAATAAGAGCAACGCCACCAACGATCAATCCGATTTTGGTGTTTGGGGATGACCAATCGGCAGCACCTTCATTGACACCATAAGCTAGCATAGCAAAGGCGATTGGAGCAAGAATCATGCCGAGAATATCAAGAGAGGGGGCCTTCTTGCTCTCAAATTGAGGTAAATATTTCAATCCTACGATAATAGCTGCGATGCCAATCGGTACGTTAATTATGAATATCCAATGCCAGGAGGCAATATCAATTAGCCATCCTGATAATATAGGTCCAGCTGCAGGAGCAAGTAGCATCGGAATACCAAGCACACCCATGACTGATCCACGTTTGTCGGGCGGTGCAAGTCTAAAGACCATAGCCATTCCAATGGGGGCGACCATGCCGCCTCCAACGCCTTGAATAATTCGAAATAGAATCAGTTGCTCCGACGTCTGAGCTAACGAACAAAGCGCAGATCCGAGCGTGAATAATGTTATGGTTATGAGAAATATTCGCTTCGTACCGAATCGATCCGTCAGCCAACCAGCCAATGGGATAACTGCAGCTAATGCTAATGTGTATCCAGTAATACTCCACTGTATTGTTTTTAGATTAGCATTGAAATAATGCTGTAGGTTAGGTATAGCTACATTGATAACTGTGCTATCCAGAATAACCATAATCATTCCTAAAATAACTGCCATAAGCGGAGCAATGATGGTTTTGATTGAGAACTCCGGTGGGGTTGTTGCGACATGTGATTTAGACATGTAATGATCACTCTCCGTTTCTAATTTTGATTGATTCACGGACTATGATCGTAAAGAAATCCATAAACAGACGCTAATGACTACTGGGTACTTTGAAGAACCATACAGTCAGCGCCTAATTTATTCTACTTAAATTTGAACCAATGTCAAACTATTTTTGAATGGTAAAGTATAAGGAGTGTGTTGGATCAAGATAGATAGAAGAGATTAAAGAGTATCCTGTTCTGAATTAATCCATACAGAAATACTACCACTATGAACAGGGAATGTAGCGTAACCGTCCCGTTCTATAGTAATGTTATCCTGTCTATTGCGTGTATAATCGATCCAGACTTCTCCGGCACGTTGCTCGCCAACAGACATCCGTTTCTCTCCAGGATCACCATTCGATATGACAACGGCACACCCGGAGGCTGTAATTTCAGGTATGCCAAGACGAACCCACCCTATCGTATTTGGGTGATCGAAGTAATCATGTTGCTCCCCATACGCTTTATGGTAACGAACATATAGTAGCGGATCGATGATGGATTGTTTCCCATCCAGAGGATTGTCCCCACCAATCCCATAGTAATCCCCATAGAATATCACGGGAAATCCATCTTTTCTTAATAGAATAAGAGCATAAGCACACGGTTTGAACGCATCTTGAACCCACGATTCAAGAGCTTGATTAGGTTGTGAATCATGATTATCTACAAAAGTAACAGCATTCATAGGATGGGACTGAACGAGTGTATGATCAAAAATAGTTCTAAGATCGAAGTCTCTTCCCGCTTGAGAGGCTGCTTGAAATCGATAGTGAAGAGATACGTCAAACAAGTCGATGGCGTAATCGATCGTATCTAGGAACTGCTGACATTCCGCAAGATCTGGATTCCAGAACTCGCCAACGATATAAAAGTCATCTCCTCGTTCTTGTACCATTTGTTGTGCAAATTGTTTGATAAATTCATAGTTTATATGTTTGATAGCATCAAGGCGGTAACCGTTACAAGACAATGTTGTTGCAAGCCACTTGCCCCACGTTATCATTTCAGATGTGACTTGTGGATGATTATAATCAATATCCGCAAACATTAAGTAATCATAGTTGCCCAATTCATGATCTACTTGATCATTCCAGTGCTTATGGTCACCTAATATTCTGAAGATGCCAACACGTTCTGTACGTGCATCATAATCTGTGCCATTGAAATGTTCAAAGTTCCACTGAAATGATGAGTAGTGTTCATGTCGGCCTGGAAATGTAAATTTGGTCCAGCCTTCGATATCAAATGGTGTTGATATTTCTTGTGTGCGATTGTTAGCATCCACTTCAACGACCTGGAAAGTCTCCTTTTCATCCGCTCCCGCTTTATGATTCATGACCAAGTCTATGTAAACGACAAGACCGTGTTCATGACAAGCCGAGATCGCATTCATCAGTTCTTCTTTTGTACCATACTTGGTTCTAACCGATCCCTTTTGATCAAATTCGCCTAGATCATAGAGATCATAAGCCCCATAACCTGTATCATGAACGGATAGCCCCTTCGTAACAGGCGGAATCCAAATTGCAGTAATGCCTTTTGATTCTAATTGCGGAGCGACTTCTTGAAGTGCGTTCCAGTGTGTTCCATCGTGATCAATATGCCATTCAAAGAACTGCATCATCGTTTGGTTACGTTTCATGAATAGTATCTCCTTTGTCACTGATATTAACTTGTAGGATATTATTTGAATGGCAAGAAATATTTGCTTTGTATATAGTAGAGGTTGCCCCAAAATCTATGGTAATTAACCATAACGTCTCCATTAGTATTATTAGATTATTTAGTTAACAATTGGCAAAGACTAATGATTTTTTCTATATTAAATAAAGGATGCTGCTTTGATCATGGATTGCCTTTCGGAACGCTCCGCCTTCTATAGGAGAATCGCGTTACCTTCGCTACTTCGTGCAGAAAGCTTTATTTTCTGCATGTATAGATCTCGTCTCAGAGGCTTCCTTCATACAATATATTGATGCGAAAGATGCCTGTTTTTCGTATGATAAAGGTATCAGATTCAGTGGGTATTCATCATGATTCCAAATCAATGATCTCGTGGATTTCTTTTAAAAAAAGTATTGCAGAATAAATATTGTCACGATAACCTTTGCAACGTACTGTTTTCTATTGGTATGTTCTATTAATTCTTAGATATGACGGTAGAAGAGTCCAAACAGATATGAGAATAGATACTGTTAATGAAGATAAAATCTATTCTGTAATCATCAAATCAACACACATAAAGAAAAAGAGGTATTTCAAAAGGAGCTATAAAGTGAAGCGAAGGATAGAGAATTAAAACATTGACAAGGGAACGAAGTTTCATCTAACTTGGGTGATGTTGGCATGCACTTGCGAGAGACAGCAGCCATATTTGCTATCAACCGCAAAAGAATATTGACGTTTATGAAGTTAAATAGACCGATAAAAACGTAAATAAGGATAATTTCCATTTGGAATTGAATGGAATTCATCCTTATTTTTTAAAATTAATTTTATAAAATTGAAATCACAAGTTTTGCGGTGGCATTCTTATACCTACATCCATTGTTTAAATATTGGATATTGGTAAGCTATTATCTTAAAATGCCAGTGTTTAATATTCCGCAGTAGCTGGATAATTGTAAAAGTGTTTACCTTTTACTGAATGAAGCCTAAAGTGTTTGCTTGCAAAATCCTTATCTCCATATTTAGAAATATATTGTACATTCACATTGTAATATTCCATAAAGTTAGAAATATACGGATGACTAGTCACTTTATCCTCACTGACTTCTGAAGAACTATAATCTAAGGGGGCGATACCGTAACCGTCTAATGAGAAAATTCCTGCGGCAGATTCATTCATTCGGAAAAATTTCCTAACCGCTGTTGAAGAAAAAGAAGTGTAATCCATTACACTGACACTCAACAGACGTACACCCATAGTTTTTCTATAATGAAGAACTTTATCTATTTTTTGTCTAAAAGTAGGCGTGAATACGCTAGGACTATTTGCTTTAGTAATATCAGTTGATTGAAGAAAGTCCTCAAGCAAATAATAATCGTTACGCCCAAGCGCGGTTTTCTCCCCACTCGGATTATATGTGGGATGAATAGCACTCCCCATGACCTGATCAGGATGCCAAGCATTGATAAAGGCGGATAATTGAACACTATGCACATATTTGACCGCTTCATTAAACCTAGCTCGACTGACTTTGTAATCATATCCGGCATCATCAAAGAAGATACCTTTAATCCCAATGGACTTCCATTGATCAATTCTTTCTTTAATGACATTCATGGATAAGTTGTCCGTAGTAACACCCAAATCAACGTAGCCAAATATAATTGCGGATGGTTTGTCTTTGTTGATTTTGCTTATAATTTCTTTAGTTGATTGGAAATGGACATTATCTGACAATTGGAGTTTATCTCCAAATACGACGTAATCATACTCACTGAAAACCTTCGCAGCTTTATCAATATCCCATAGATTATTAACGCCTTCTGGTATTCCATAATAAACAACTAATCGGTACCCAGGAGATATTTTTTTTGAATCTGTTGACGACGATCCGAGTAATACAAAAATAGCTATAAATATAATTAATGTACTCACCTTTTTATTTTTTTTCATGTAAGACCTCCAAAAAACTAATGATAATATTTGATTATAATGAATACTATACCACGTTTTACCAAAGATTCGGGGAAGTGTTAATTAAACTTTGGGTTAATTTATAAAAAGGGTTGCATATAATAGGTCTTTTGAATTAGAGTAATACTATAATATGTAAATTGATATTACATAGTGTCGATTTTAGGGAAATTATCTTTGACTGCAATTAAATTACTTCGCTAGAACCCTCATACGCTGTACAAGACTACTAAATCTACGTAAAAGGAAACCCTTTCTATTCCAAGTCCAAATCAAGAATATGATTTTCATTGGTTATGTTTTCCATTACCATATCCTATTTCATTAACAACCTAGAATAAAGTGGTACTTACGCTAAGTAGTGTTTATTTTTTGTTAAGATAGCGCAACCTTTTTTTGGATTGTCTACTTTGAAGGAGGAGTAATCATTGAATGTATTAATTACAGGTGGTTGTGGTTTCATCGGTTCATTTGTTGCAGAGCGATTTTACAAGGAAGGGTATAACATATACATTATTGATAATTTAATTACAGGTCAAAGATCAAATGTGACAGTACCGCATAAATTTTATCAACTAAGTGTTGAAGATAAAAAATGCGAAGAGATTTTTCGAAGTATATCGCCTGATATTGTCGTACATCTTGCTGCTCAAGTGGATGTTGTTACATCTTTAAAAAGACCTCAACTGGATACACAGTCTAATATTCTCGGTCTTGTGAATATGCTTCATTTGGCTCATAAAGCGGATGTCTCCAAGTTTATATTTGCTTCATCTGCAGCGATATATGGGCCGTATGATCAGGTCTCTCTCTCGGAAAAACATGAGGGAAATCCCGTGTCACCCTATGGGATTAATAAGAAATTAGGAGAATACTATTGTGAGAAATGGAATGAGTTATATGGGTTGAAAACGTTGTGTCTTCGTTTCTCCAACGTCTATGGACCTCGACAAGGAAGTCTTGGGGAAGGCGGAGTTGTCTCTATTTTTATGGATCGTTTGCGTGATGGCAAAGACATAAATGTGTATGGAGACGGCGGTCAGACAAGGGACTTTATTTATGTTGAGGATGTGGTTGATGGTATTTATCGAGGAACTAAGAGCGATGTAACTGGAGTATATAATCTATCTACCAATAATCAGACAAGTATCAATCAACTTATAGAAGTGTTGGGAAGTTTGAAACAAGTCAGTAAAGTGAATTACTTGCAGCCACGTGAAGGTGATATTTACAAGTCTAGTTTAGATAACACTCGAATTAAACAAGATTTGGATTGGGTACCGATCTACAGTTTGGAAGAAGGGCTTAGTAAGACACACGATTGGTTCAAGCAATCACAACAAGCCTCACAACCAAAGCTTTTGGAAGATAAAAAAATGAATATGACTGGTTTGATATCTACAATAAAACCGTATGTGGAGAACTTATTGGCATTTGCAGTCATTGCAAGTATAACGCTGTTTGGTACAGAAATTCTTATGTATACGAGCATAGATATTAAGCTGATTTATATTATTTTACTTGGAATTATATATGGCACCAGACAATCAGCACTGTCAGCCGTTTTAGCCTCCGGATTATTTATATTTGAGAGTATAAGTAAAGGTCGAGAATGGATATCGCTCTTTTATGATCCAGAAGTACTATTTATGATAGCTATCTATTTATTCTTCGGTCTTATCGTCGGGTTCGTTTCGGATAAGAGTCGCCGAGATCATGTGCGTCATAATAGTGAACTTGAAATGGTGAATGAGAAATATGCCTTTTTGAAAGAAGTCTATACAGATACACGTGCGGTAAAAGATGAGCTTCAGCATCAATTGATTAATAGTAAGGATAGTATAGGTCGTATTTATGGCATCATTAAAACGTTGGAGAGCTTAGAGCCAGAGGAAGTTGTTACTTCATCTGTTAACGTACTGTCGAACTTGCTGGATGTTGAACGAATATCAATATATTCAGTAAATGATTCTGACTTCCTGCGGTTAATGATTAGTTCGAACGTTTCGGGATTTAACTTACCCAAAACAATGAGAGTGTCCGATCACACATATATACAAGAAGTTCTGAGTAAAGAAAGACTATTTGTTAATCGTAGCATGAACCCAGATGAGCCAATGCTCGTAGCGCCTATTCTGCATGAAGAGAAGGTTGTAGCTGTTGTGTCGGTATATGATCCGTCATTCTCAAAGCTTAATCTAAGCTTTGAGAACGTATTTAAAGTGTCTGTCGAGTTGATTTCGGGATCGCTATCTCGAGCATTCAAACATGCTGTTATAACACGAAATGAACGTTTTGTGGAAGATACATCAGTTCTTAAATCATCTGTTTTTCTCCAGGTACTAGAATCGAAATCTAGTGCCAAACAGCAGTATAATAGTGATTTTGTATTGCTACAGGTCATACATGACGGACTTCCTATTAAAATTCTATCAGAGCAAATTACAACCGTACTGCGTGATTCCGATTATCTTGGAATGATGGAAAACAACTTGGTATTGCTATTATCGAATTCTAATATTAAAGAAGCTGATATTGTTGTGCAGCGTTTGATCGAGAACGGAATTGTGACAAGAGTAATTAGTGAGGTAGAAATATATGCTTGAGATCACACTAATTGGATACTATATAGTTGCCTTAATTTATATGGTCGTACAATGGAGAAGAGATGATCGTGATCTAATATTAATTGCATTGATGGTCCTCTTCATTCCATTCTTTGGACTCCTTCTATCACTGTTGCGTGAGATGGCAGGAAAAATGGAGAATTCTTCGGAGACTAGCCGTTTTTCTGATTTAATTGAAAGAAATCAGAGAGAAGACAACACGTTTGAGAAGATAAATGTAAAAAGGGAAACGAATAGGGCACCTCTAGAAGAGGTCCTTCTCATTAATGATCTTGCAACAAGAAGAAGGTTACTACTTGATGTATTAAAAGAGGATATGGACGATACGATTACGCCATTGTTACAACATGCTGCAAGCAACGAGGACACGGAAACATCTCACTATGCCGTAACGGCTTTGATGGAAATAAAACGCAAGATGTTATTAGAGATTCAGAAATGGTCGGTGCAATATGAACGAGAGAGTAATGACCCTCACATTATGTTGCATTATGCCAATGCGATTCAGTTATATATGTTGAGTGGATTTATGGACTCACGCATGCAAATGTCGCATCGCCTTACTTACGTTAAATTGTTAGATCATCTGTTAAATACGGAATTAAAGAGTGAAAATGTATTTGCTGAGTTAATATTAAGTGAAATTGAGCTAGGGCGCTATGATGAGGGACTACGTTATAGTAAGTTATTTCGTCAAAGCTATCCGGATAATGAAGACGCCTATTTAGCAACCCTGAACTTATACTACTCCTTGAGAATGAAAGATTCCTTCTATGAAACGCTGGAAGAGTTGAAAGTATCAAAAATACGTGTATCCAATACTGGCTTGAATGTTATCCGGTATTGGTCAGTTAAAGGTGCATAAAGATGAAGCAGCAATCAAAGTTTAAATTTACGAAGGAAATATATTTTGTTTTAGTGTTTGTACTTCTTATGGCCATGGTCATTCAAGCAACTCGTTCACAACCATTACTTAATTACGGAGGGGAGATTAATAGGTGGGTATCTCCCAGTTCAAATGGGGAAGTTAATGGATTATCCAAGGAAGAAGTTAGCTTGTTAAATGAAGAAAATATATTAGTTCTTTATAATCCTCAAGACCCTTTTAGTGTCAGAATAAAGGATAATACGGATCAAATGCTAATTTATATGAAGAAGCAGCATGATGTAGCAAGCATTGAACAATATAGCGGCACTGGTGAAGGTTACGACAGCGTTATTATGGCATTTAAAGAGTTAAATAGTCTTCATAATAATGAATGGATCGAAACGTTTGTGGAAAAGGGAGGTCGAATGCTGTTTACGACCACGCCGAATGCGGATGGCTCTTTCTATCGAATACACCGTAAGCTTGGGATTGATGAGGTAGGGGATTATGCGTTAACCAATGGGTTGGTGCTGAAAAGCAATGTGCTTATTAACTATAAGGGTGGCGAATTCTCGCCCAATCTTATTGAGAATACTTCGTTACAGATCCAACTTAACGCTGAGAGCCGAGTCCACGCCAGTGCGGAAGATGAGCAGCCCCTATTATGGGATATCGATTACGGCAAAGGTAGATTTATCGTTTTTAATGGTACGATGCTTCAAGAAAAGACTAGCCGTGGTTTTTTGTCAGGAGCCATTAGTATGTTAAAGGAAGATAATATTTATCCTGTTATAAATGTCAAGCTAATGTATATTGATGATTTTCCAGCCCCAATGCCGTTGGGATTCAACAAAGATATTTATGGAACCTACAAGAGGAGCATGGTGAGATTCTTTAAAGAGGTTTGGTGGCCAGACATGGTTCGAGCAGGTAGCCAATTTGGCTTGAAATACACTGGTCTTGTGATTCAAAGCTACACTGACAAGGTAGATCCTCCTTTTGAAATCCATTCAAATTCCGATAATATCAACTTGATTACCTTTGGAAGAGAACTCATAAAACGGGGTGGAGAAATTGGGATTCATGGTTATAATCATCAATCATTCACTAATAACCCAAGGGTGAGTAAGGAATTTGGTTACAAAGTATGGCCTTCAACCTCGAATATGGAGGAATCTATTCGAACGGTATTAAAGTTTGTAAGTGATTCATTACCAAATTACAGTGTTCATAATTATGTACCACCATCCAATACCTTGAGTAATGACGGTAGGGAAGCGTTAAAAGCGGCTTGGCCAGAATTGAAGTCGATATCATCTGTATATAGCGAGGATCCGCGTAATATTTCTTATGTGCAGGAATTTGAGGTTGCAGAGGATGGCATTGTAGAGTTACCTCGTATTACTTCAGGATTTAGAGAAGATGAATTTAATTTATGGGCAATGGTCAATGCAACTTCTTCTATTGGGGTATTCTCTCACTTTATTCACCCAGATGATATATTGGATCGAGAACGGAGCTATCCTTTTACGTGGGATCAGTTATACGAAATGTTCACTCAATTCCTCGATATTTCGGAGGACAAATACGGTTGGCTTAGAAATACGACGGCTACGGAAGCCAGTATTGCAGTAGAACGTTATATTGTGAGTGAACCACATTTTGAATATAGCGAAGATCAAATCAAGGGATATATCAACCATTACATTGGTGGGAAATTATATTACTATCTCCGAACAGACAAGAAGATCACGCGTGAGCAGTATTGCAATGTTAAGAGAATAGATGATGAAACATATCTAGTTGAAGTTGAAAATGAGCATTTCTTGATTGGATTAGGAGGGTGAAATTTGAAAATTTGTATGGTAGCAGAAGGTTCTTATCCTTATGTTATGGGCGGAGTATCGAGCTGGATTCATTCTCTCATTAACAATATGCCACAGCATCAATTCATTATTTACGCGATATGTGCTGAAAGAAAGCAAGAAGGAATGTTTAAATATGAACTACCCACAAATGTTATTGAGGTTAAGGAAGTATTCTTGGACGATTATCTAAGAGTGAAAGGCGAGTGGGGTCAACATATTAAGCTTAATGATACGCATAAGGCCTCACTCAAATCATTGCTAGGTGGAGATAATAACATAAATTGGAAATCGTTGTTTGATATACTTCGGGATGATAGCTTAAACAATGCGGCTGATTTTCTAATGAGCAAAGATTTTTTTGATCTTATTAGTGAAGTTTGTGAAGATAAATATGAACAAATACCGTTTACGGAAATGTTCTGGACGGTACGATCAATGGTGTTACCATTGCTTCTTACTGTGCGTGATTCGGTTCCAGAGGCGGATATATACCATGCAGTTTCGACTGGTTACGCCGGTGTTATAGCCAGTCTTGGGAAGTATTTATATGATAAGCCGATGGTGTTGACGGAACATGGTATTTATTCTAGGGAGCGAGAAGAAGAAATCATTAAGGCTGATTGGGTAAAAGGATATTTCAAGAATATATGGATTGAATATTTCTACTCTTTATCATCATGTGCATATCAATATGCGGATAACGTGATTACGCTGTTCCAACGAAATAAGGAAATTCAGATTGAACTTGGCTGTGACGAGAGTAAGATCACGATTACACCGAATGGGGTTCAAGTAGAGCGCTTCATAGATATCCCAACTAAACCTAAAGAGGAACCGATATGGATAGGAGGCTTCGTACGCGTAGTGCCTATTAAGGATATCAAGACGATGATTCATAGTTTTCAAATCGTCAAATATGAAATTCCAGAAGCTATGTTTTATATCATGGGACCACATGAAGAAGACCAAGAGTATTACGAAGAATGTATAAGTTTAGTAGATTCGCTTCAGTTACAGGATGTCGTGTTTACAGGAAGTATTAATATTAAGGATTATATCGGAAAAATGGATATTCTTACATTGACAAGTATTAGCGAAGGTCAGCCACTGGCAATTCTTGAAGGTATGGCGGCTGGTAAGCCCTTTGTTACGACTGATGTAGGAAGTTGCAAGGAACTTTTATATGGTGTGGATGACGATTATGGCAAAGCGGGTATTGTTGTTCCTGTAATGAACTATGAACAAATTGGACAAGCACTAATAACATTATGTCGTAACGAACGGATGCGCAGTGAGTATGGGGATAACGGGCTTAGAAGAGTTCGTGAAAGGTATACGAATGAAGCATTTATTAACTATTATACTGAGTTATATGATAAGCATGGGGAGGTGTAAACATGGCTGGTATTGGGTTTGAACTAAAGAAACTTTTTGACAAACGCGGATTAGTTAACAATGCGAAGGCATTCACTTATTCTTCTCTTGTAACAGTGGGTCCTATGCTCTCCTGTATTCTTCTCATTACAATCGTACAGTGGCTTTTGGTCAGGAATGACGCTTCTTTTACTGATCGTGAGCTTTTCATGGCTTATGTTGTGTATGCTTTCACATTCTCTTACATTATAACCAATCTATTCTCTATGTTTATTACGAGGGCGATCTCCGATTTTATTTATCAGGGATATTACGGAGCATTATTAGCTTCCTTTCGTGGTAGCTTGAAACTTAATTATCTGATTGGGATTATACCGGCACTTCTATTTCTAATTCTAGCTGATTTGCCTTTTATGGAAAAGGTATCATCTTTTGTGATGTATATAATACTTATTACAATCTGGACTCAGACTATATTTATAACGGCAATGAAGGAAATTCGTAAAATTGTAATCTCTTTTGTTACTGGTACGTGTATTTCATTACTACTAGTCATTGTTGTTCTGAGATGGTTTGATAGCTATAATATCGCTCACATAATTTTTGCGATTGACACAGGCTTTTTTGTTACTGCGGGTATGTTAATGATTCAAATCGAACAATTTTTTAAGACAGATAAGCAACTTCCCAGTTTTTCTTTCTTCGCCTATATTCGCAAGTATCCTTCGCTTATTGCCATAGGGACCTTAACGGCTATCGGATTATATTCACATCAATTCGTACAATGGTTTGGACCAAAGGGGAGAACAGTAGGAGGTGCTTTTCTAATGGCTCCGGAATATGATATTGCTGTATATTATGCATTCATATCGGCTATTCCTACACTCATTATGTTTGTAGTATCGCTAGAGACTATCTTTTACCCTAAATTTCGGAGTTATTATAATGCAATTTTGAATCAGGGATCTATTACTGATATTAAACGAGCGATGCATGGAATGTACCAGATTCTTATGCAACAGTTATCTATGATTATGGGTGTTCAGCTTATCTTCTCTATAATTGCCATTGCACTGGGGATTCGTTTTCTACCTTTCATCGGATTTACATCTACTCAAGTTGACATATTTAATATTCTTGTTCTGGGTTTTTTCGCTTATATCATTTTCAGTATTGTGACCCTTGTTTTACTCTACTTTGATGATCGAAAAGGAGCAGTTTGGCTTGCGGTAGTGTTCCTAGTGTTAAATACCGGATTGACATTGATCTCTGTAGCCATCGGAGAGCAAGGATTCTCCTTCTTCAGCGCCTCATTCCTTACCTTATTACTTGCATTAGGAAGACTTATCTATTTACTTCGTAATCTAAGTTACTTTACCTTTAGTTCACAACCGCTTGTTGTGATAGAGGATGATAATAAATACACTAGGCTGTTGAAACAGAGTGAGAAGGTGGAATAAATGTATTTCTTTAAGGGGGTAACTATGAACAAGTATATAAGAGCATGTTCGCTAACGTGCTCAATTGCCATTGGTTTAATAATGGTTATCGGTTGTACGGCAGTAGGTGAAGAGGATACTATGCCAGTTAAGGAGTCTTTGAGCGAAACTGAATTCGCGGCTGCGTCTAGTACGAAATTGGTAGAGGATCGCAGCGTATATCTTAATGACAGTGAGGAGGAAGTCACTAAATTTTATTTAACAGTAACGAAAGATAATCTTACTGCGGAGAAGCCACTTTCGTGGAATGAGTTCAATAGCATTAATCGTGTTGAACAAAATACAGAGGAAAAAGTATTGGACGTCATTTTACAGCAGGGGACAGAGGAAGGTCCAGCTAGTGGGCTTTTTGGTTACACGGATACACATGCTAACGGTGTAATATCAATAAGAGGTAAATCAACAATTAGAGCTAAACAAAAGTCATTCAAAATAAAATTATATGATGATGCAGGATTGTGGCGCGATCAAAAAACGATCAATCTAGTGAAACATGCTTTTGATTCTACACGAATGCGAAATAAACTAAGCTTTGATTATTTCAAATTAGTACCTGATTTCACAAGCTTAAGGACGCAGTTTGTTCATTTATATGTAAAGGATCAGACGAGTGGAAAAAATGCTAAATTTGTGGATTATGGTCTATATACGCAGATTGAACAACCTAACAAAACATTTTTGGCATCACATGGCTTAGATTCAAAAGGACATTTATACAAAGCGACTAGTTTTGAATTTCTCTTGTATCAGGATGCCTTGAAGAAAACAGATGATCCTACGTTTGATGAGGATAAGTTTAATCAAATTCTAGAAGTGAAAGGAAGTCATGATCATGAGAAGCTACTTAAGATGCTTCAGGATATCAATAACGTATCTCTTCCTTTTGATGAGGTCTTTGACAAACACTTCGATCGTGATAATTTCCTAACATGGATGGCTGTTAATATTCTCATGGATAATTATGATACGATTAATCAGAACTTTTTACTGTATTCTCCTTTGAATTCCAATAAGTGGTTCTTCCTTCCATGGGACTATGATGGCGGTTGGGGCGATTCTGACTCCGATGAAGAATCCTCCAAAAGACGAGCACCATGGCAAAGAGGGATCTCTAATTATTGGGGAAATACATTACAAAAACGATTCTTTAAAAACCCAGATAATGTGCAACAATTGATAGATAAAATGAAGGCATTAAAGCTCATTATCAATAAAGAGCGAACTTCTGCATTCATTGATTCGTACACGCCAATTGTCTCCGAGTTTGTTCATCGTCAGCCGGATTTGGAAGAACTATCAAGTCCAATCAAAGAATTCAAGAAAGATTTGGAGTTGATGAAGAACTTACCGGAAATATCTGAAATTAAATTTAAGGAGATACTTGAGAATCCACAACCTTTTTATATGGGGGATGTCTTACAGGATAACACAACGACTATCTTCAATTGGGATGCTTCATATGATCTTCAGGAAGATGATTTGGTATATCATTTTCAGATTTCACGGAATCCTTCTTTTACGAACTTGATTAAGGACGTTAAGACAAAGGATTTGTCTGTATCGGTACAGGATCTTTCTGAAGGCAAATATTTTTGGAAGGTTACAGTTGAGGATGCCAAAGGTAATGAGGGTGTAGGGTTTGATGTGTATGAGGATATAGAAGGCAATAAATTTTTTGGTGTAAGACAATTCTATGTGGATTAAAGGATGCTATAGAGGAAGGGACAAGTAAACTATGCAATTTGCAGGGAAAAAACTGCGTCACGAAATGAAATACTATATTC
Source organism: Paenibacillus sp. CMAA1364 (assembly GCF_054373195.1). Classification (NCBI taxonomy): domain Bacteria; kingdom Bacillati; phylum Bacillota; class Bacilli; order Caryophanales; family Paenibacillaceae; genus Paenibacillus; species Paenibacillus sp. CMAA1364. The sequence goes on from NZ_JBITNB010000009.1 coordinate 55,576, forward strand.
ATAATCATGAGTATAATGGACTTCAAAGTCGTATAAGCTCAGTGCTTGCGATGGACAATAACTCGATTGGCAAGGAAGGTTACCATATTCGCAGCTTATATTTTGATAACGTGCTTGAAGCAGCCTTAATCGATAAAAATAATGGGGTCTTTCAACGCAAAAAATATAGAATTCGTATCTACAATAAAAGTGATAAAGTGATCAAGCTTGAACGCAAGAGTAAGTACCATGATTATATTGCTAAGGAATCGGCTAGTCTTTCTAGAAGTCAATACGACCAAATAATGAACGGTGATATCGAGTTCTTGAACCAATCGGACATCCAGCTTATGAAAGATTTTTATTTCGATATGAAGCATGGATACATGAAACCAGCCGTCGTTGTTGATTACATCCGAGAAGCGTATATATATCCAATTGGCGATGTGCGTATTACGTTTGATAAGTGCCTGTCTGGGAGTATGCAGTCCTTTGATATATTTGATCGCGATCTTGTGACGGTAGAATCAATAGAAGGTCCAAAAACCATCCTAGAGGTCAAATACAATCAATTTTTACCCGATTTTGTATACGGTCTTTTGCAAATGTCGTCACATAATCGTTCAACCATTTCAAAGTATGTTATTTGCAAAGAAAAGAGAAAGATGTACGCAGATTAGTCGTACGGAGGGAGTTCTTTAATATGGGGGATGTAATCAATTTTTCAGATATTATTAAGAAAAGTGTTCTTGAGTTTGATGCATTTAAGCAGGTTTCAATTGTAGAACTAATGTATGGAATAATCATTTCATTTGTATTAGGTATGTTGATTTATTGGACTTATCAAAAAACATTTCGTGGTGTCGTGTATAGTCATAATTATAATGTAACGTTTGTCATTATGACGATGCTTACAACCTTAATTATTATGACGATTAGTACGAATATCGTCCTCTCGCTGGGGATGGTAGGGGCACTAAGTATTATTAGGTTTAGAACAGCCGTCAAGGACCCGATGGATATCATGTATACATTTTGGGCAGTTACTGTGGGTATTTCTACGGGTGCTAAGATATACCAAATTGCTGTGTTTGGATCTATTGCCATCTGTTTAGTATTATTTCTACTATCACGTAGAAAAGTGAAGGATGCTCCCTATCTGCTTATAATTCAATATAATGAAAATGTGGGTGAGCAAGTAAAAATAGCGCTTCGTAAAACCAAGCATGTGCTTAAATCGAAGACGGTAAGAAAAGATATGACTGAAATGACGGTCGAGCTTAGGATACGAGATGACAATACTAACTTTGTTAACGAATTGTCTTCACTTGAGGGAGTGAAAGATGTCGTATTGGTTAGTTACAACGGAGACTATGCCCCATAAGGATACCTATCTTTTTATTAACATAGGATTACTGGAATGGTAGGGAATTGGATGCGAGTGCATATAGCATCATGTAAGTATCATACATTTAAAATAGATGATTTTATGCGTTATAATCAATTTTAATGACAACATAAATAGCCGCTAACTTGGGAGGGATCCTTTTGTTAGTGGCTATTTATGTTGTCGTGACTATTCCTCTTCTTGTGGAATCAGATCATATATTTTACCCGTCTCTAAAGCATCAATGAACCGACCTAACCATTTGTAATAGTGGACAGCATGATTCATTTTCTCAATATCCTTATCGAGATGTAATAGTAGTTGTTCGTTATCGATGTTCTCTTCACGCATCTTGTTAAGTTCTGATAATGACTTGTTTAGCGAATGGATGTTCATTTCAGTAGATTTACGCCATTTAATGGAGAAGTAATCCACGAAATTCTGATGCCAATCCCTTTCTACATCATATAAATCCTTCCGTGAGCCCTTACCCCAGACTTTATTAATCATTTTCAAATCTAATAAAGTACGCATTCCCGTACTCATACTCGTCTTGCTCATGCCCATTTCTCCACCCATTTCATCTAATGTAACGGGACCATCATGGAAATACATATTCCCATACAAATGGCCAATGGACATGGTAATACCGTATAGATCCATGTTTGTTCCAATAGAATCCATAACGCGTTGACGAGATTTCTCTATGATTTTAGTCTGATCTTCATTTAATCCATCGAATGTTGCCATGTTGTACTCTTCTCCCTTGAATAACACCTACGATAAGCGGAAACAATATCCACAGCACCCATTGTAGAAAAGAATATCTAAAAAGTAAAGTACTAGCTTGTGGAGGAAATGTAAGAATAACAGAGAATACAGTTCTTAAAGCTTGTAAAGTTTTAACTGTACACTCTATATGCCCAAATTTGCATTTTGACCCATTTTTTTATGAAGCCTACACTATAGTAGTTGCATAAATCAGCTACGGATGATTTGGAACGGGGGAAGATAGATGTCGATTATAGAAGTGAAAGCATTAACGAAGGTGTTCGGAAATGATCCGAAGAGAGCCTTTCCTTTACTAGAACAGGGGTTGTCCAAAGAGCGTATAGCGAAGGACACGAAATTAACAGTAGGCGTTAACCGAGTTAACTTTTCCATTGAACCTGGAGAGATCTTTGTCATTATGGGTCTATCTGGTAGTGGGAAATCAACGGTTGTACGATTGTTAAATCGTCTAATCGAACCGACAGCAGGGCAAGTTCTTATTAATGGAAAAGATATCGTGAAAATGAATCGTGAAGAATTACGTCAAGTTAGACGTAAAACGATGAGTATGATTTTTCAGAAATTTGCATTATTTCCACACCGAACGATACTAGAGAATGTCGAATATGGTCTAGAGGTACAAGGGGTTAAGAAAGAAGAACGGCGCAAGAAAGCTATGGAATCTCTAGCTTTGGTGGGATTGGGTGGACTAGAAGATAGACGACCGGACGAACTTAGTGGCGGAATGCAACAACGTGTCGGTCTTGCACGTGGTCTAGCTAATGATCCAGAGATTCTATTGATGGATGAGTCCTTCAGTGCCTTAGATCCATTGATACGTAAAGACATGCAGGATGAACTGCTAGAGTTACAAGCAAATATGAAGAAGACCATCATCTTTATCACGCATGATTTAGATGAAGCTTTACGTCTTGGCGATCGCATTGCACTGATGCGGGATGGGGCCATTGTACAGATTGGAACTCCGGAAGAAATCCTCATGAATCCAGCAAATTCTTATGTTGAACGTTTTGTGGAGAATGTGGATTTATCAAAAGTACTTACAGCGGCACATGTCATGATTCGTGCAGAGACGATTACTATCGATCGTGGCCCTAGGGTAGCATTACAACTCATGCGTGAGCGAGGAATATCGAATATTTATATTGTAGACAAGAGTCGTCAACTCATAGGGGTTGTGACAGCTGAAGATGCTTCAACAGCGATTCGCTTAGGTCAGAAGCTAGAGGACATCATCATCAAAGATTCGCCAATCGTGTCTCCAGATGTTCATTTAGTGGAACTATTTGATGTTGTAAGTAGTGCAAAAATCCCGGTAGCCGTTATTGATGAACGTCATCGTTTAGTTGGGATTGTCATCAGAGGTGCTGTTCTGGCAGCTCTAAGTGGAAATAACGAGCTGGAAGCAGGTGACCCTCAATGAATATACCCAAGATTCCCATTGGTGAATGGGTAGAAACGTTAGAAGCTTGGTTAGAGACCAATTTCGAACCGTTCTTTGACGGTGTGAAGTTGGTAGTTGGGGGTGTCGTAAGTGGTCTAGCAGATGGGTTCAACTATTTACCACCACTTGTCGTCATTGCTCTGTTTACGATCCTTGCCTATTGGCTTGGAAAAATTAGACTGGGTGCATTTACCCTATTAGGATTATTACTAGTGCTTAACCTGGGTTACTGGGAACATACGATGGATACGCTAGCTTTAGTATTAACCGCATCCTTTATCTCCATCGCATTAGGTGTACCGATAGGGATTTTATGTGCTGGGAGTAAAAGAGTACAGAGTGTGCTTACGCCGATACTAGATTTGATGCAGACGATGCCGGCATTTGTATATTTATTGCCTGCCGTTGCATTCTTCTCCCTGGGTGTTGTGCCTGGTGTGGTTGCATCCGTCATATTCTCTATTCCACCTACGATTAGGTTGACGAGTTTGGGAATCCGTCAAGTTCCTGAGGACTTGGTAGAAGCTGCAGACGCCTTTGGTTCAACGCCAATGCAGAAATTAATTAAAGTTCAGTTGCCAATTGCTATTCCAACCATCATGGCAGGAATTAATCAGACGATTATGCTCTCGCTTTCCATGGTCGTCATTGCATCCATGATCGGGGCACAGGGTGTTGGATCCGATGTCTACAGAGCGGTAACGCAGGCGAAGACAGGTGTTGGTACAGAAGCGGGATTAGCCGTTGTTGTTCTTGCCATTATGTTAGATCGTATGACGCAGAAATTAGCAAAGAAAAATAAGAAGGAGTGATTGTAAAATATGATGAAGAAAAAAATGAGTATGTTGTTGATGGCGTTTATGGCCATTACGTTGGTGCTTGCAGGTTGTTCTACGAATGGCAATAGTAATACGAATGGTAATACAACCGAGGGTAAGAAGGATAAGAAGATTACCGTAGCGTATGTTGCATGGGATTCTGAAATTGCCAGTACGAATGTCGTAAAGGAAGTACTTGAGAGTAAATTGAATTATAAAGTGAATATGTTACAGGTTGATGCAGGTCCTATGTATATAGGAATTGCAGATGGTAGTGCAGACGCTATGGTGGCTGCCTGGATTCCAAGCACGCATGGTGAGATATACTACGAACCGAATAAAGATAAATTTGAAGATCTAGGTGCTAATCTTGATGGAACGAAGAATGGACTAGTTGTTCCAAGTTACATGGATATTACAACCATTGAAGATTTGAAAAAAGAAGACATAGGGAAATCCCTTAATTATACGATTACGGGAATCGAACCTGGTGCAGGTCTAATGACACAAACAGAAAAAACGATTAAGGAATATGAGTTGGACAAGTGGAATCTTCTAGAGAGTTCCTCTGCTGCAATGGTAAAGGTTCTACAAGATGCTTATGCTAAAAAGGAACCAATTATTATCACAGGATGGACGCCGCATTGGATGTTCGCTGATATGGATTTGAAATATCTTGATGATCCTAAGGGCACTTATGGTGGTAGTGAACAGATTCATACCCTTGTACGTCTGGGTCTAAAAGAAGATCATCCAGAAGCTTATCGTTTCTTAGATCAATTCGAATGGACACCAGCGGATATGGAGACTGTCATGGTAGATATATCTGAGGGTATGTCCGAGCAAGAAGCTGCTAAGAAGTGGATCGCTGCGAATGAAGCAAAGGTCAATGAATGGATCGCTGGAATCGAGTAATTCACAAATACAGGTAGGAGCGAATTTATTCGCTCCTTTTTGTGTGGAAAGAGATACATTTGCTTATTGCATGAATTGTAACTATAATAGTTACAGTAATCAATAATAACGATCATGGAGGTATTGTGATGAAAACGAAGTATGAACCGCTTTTTGAATCTTATACATTTGATAGTGGAGTGGAAGTTAAGAATCGTGTAGTTATGGCACCGATGACGACTTGGTCATCCAATATAGATGGAACTATCTCTGATGCAGAGATTGACTATTATAGGAATAGATCGGCTGGTGTGGGTATGGTCGTTACGGCATGTACACATGTATCTCCGAACGGACAGGGATTTCATGGTCAGTTCGCAGGGGATAGAGATGAGATGATCCCGAGCCTACGTAGAGTAGCTACCACGATACAGAACGAGGGCTCTAAGGCTATACTCCAAATATTCCATGGTGGACGCCTATGTCCTCCTGAGCTTGTACCTAATCGCGATGTCGTTAGCGCAAGCGCAGTAACTACGGACGATGGCCAAGTGACTCCACGAGCTCTTAATGAAGAAGAGATTATAGAGATTATTCATCATTTCGGTGAAACGACTCGTCGAGCGATTGAAGCAGGTTATGATGGTGTAGAGATTCATGGTGCTAACAATTATTTGATTCATCAGTTCTTCTCCGCACATACGAATCGGCGTGAGGATAGTTGGGGTGGAACGATAGAGAAGCGTTTGAATTTCCCATTGGCTGTGGTTGACGCTGTGAAGCAAGCGGTGGAAAAGTATGCAGACAGACCATTTTTGGTAGGATATCGCCTATCTCCAGAAGAGCCTGAGGAATTAGGTTTCACAATGGCGGATACATTCGTATTGCTCGATGCTCTTGCGGAGAAAGGGTTAGACTATATTCATATTTCTACATTAGATTTCTGGGCTGAACCAAGACGTGGTGTTGAGTTAGATGGCCGATCACGTATGGCGTTTATTAGAGATCGTATGGCTGGTAGAGTTCCGGTTATTGGTGTTGGATCTATCCATACAGCAGATGATGCTATAAAGGCCTTGGAGACAGGTATACCTTTGATTGCGCTAGGAAGAGAAATTATCGTAGAACCCCATTGGGTAGAGAAAGTTCAATCAGGCGATGAAGCCAATATTGCTACAACCGTGAGTACAAGTGCACAACAACAACTTGTTGTTCCTGATCCATTATGGAAGGGAATCGTCGGTAGACCCGGTTGGTTTCCCGTTGTTTAATACATTGCATATCAATACAAAAGCACAGATATGGTGTTAACCATGTCTGTGCTTTTTATTGTCTACTTATTCAGTTATTCAGTTATTCAGTTATTCAAATATGATTACAACGTAATTACAGTAGCATCAAGGTTTAAAGGTCCAATGACTTTAGCGGTTAGACCAGCAGTGAACTTCTCAATAGATAATGTATATCCATAAGAACCTGCGGCTACATTTTTATCAATGGCTTGTAGGGTGATTAAGGAATACGGCTCCGTAGTGAGTCCAATCGACTTCAATCCATAGTATATTTGTACGTTATCTCTGAAAATACGAAATAGAATATTTCCTGTTGATACCGTAGCCTCCACACCAATGGTTGCCTTTAACTCTACGAAATTAGGCGTTTTATTAGGAATGGATACTCTAGTCTCGGCGAGTCCTACTCCTGCAGGTGTCTGTGGTACATTGACGTTCATACCATTGGTAATCGGAGTTACTACGTTTGCGTTATAATCATAAATGTTAGCCATACATCATCAACTCTTTTCTTAGGGGATACTATATTCTATGAAAAGAGAAACAAATAGATTAGACCAATAGTAAAATATTTAAATATATGCTAGAGAATATATTACAGCTCGTCATCAGGATCAAGTTCCATATATTCAGATTGGCTATCTCTAAATTCTTTAGGTGTAAGAAGGTATTGCTCTTTAAACAAACTAATGAAGTATTGCGGCTTATTGTAGCCAATCTCCTTAGAGATTTCTAATATTTTTTTATTCGTATGCGTAAGTAAATACATCGCCTTCTCCATGCGAACGCGGCTAATATAGGCGGATAGACTGATACCCGTCTCTTTCTTATATAATCTGGATAAGTATACGGGATGAAGATACACGTGATTAGATATCGTATTGAGGGTAACATCCGAATTAAGATTCTGACTGATATAAGCATGCACCTGTCTAATAATATGCGAATGTCCCTTGGTAGGGGAATCTTCAATGTTGCCCTGAAATTGTACAATCAAAGATAACGTCCAATTCTTTAATTGCGTAGCTGTGCGGAAATAATAGCCATTACGTAGATACTCAGGTTTCTCTACTAGATCTGCGAGACGGATGCCCTGTTTATGCGAAATATAGGAGAAAGCATTACAAATATAGTAATAGACCTCTAATAAATGATCTTGTGTTCGAAATGAGGTCGTATCTAATTCTTCAAAGATATGATCTAGCTTGGTCTCTACTTCCTGCCATTGTCCAGATTGCATCAAGTTTAACAGGGATGGTGGCTTATATAATTGTTGTAGTGGTTGATAATCTACGGTATGGGCACTATCATCCATAAATTGTAGTGCTCTTACATGGAATCCAATGGTATTCCAAAAGTGTTTCAATGACTCCCGATATAGATGATCCATTTGCATAGTAAATGGTTGTGGTGTACTTATCAGTATAGATACATTTCGATGAAGGTAGACATCTACTTGCTGCTGAAGAACCATGAATTTATTCCGAAGCCATTCTTCATCTTCCCACATGCTCTCTGTCAGTAAGATAACGACATATTGATGAGGGTCTCTACAATACCAAAGAGAGGAACCGGCGCTATTCCCATCCAATAGAATCTCCTCAGTCATATTTAACAACGCATAAGATAGCAATTCAATATCCTCTTGCGTATCATTTGAGTTCTCCGACTCCAAGCGTAGAATAGCCAACTTTGTACGCGTGTTTGATAAATCGGGCATGCCTAATGCCGTCATTCGATCTTTTAATGAGCTTGTTGTAAATTTTCTGCCAAGAAGGAAATCTAACAATAGTCTTTCTTTTTGAATATCATGATTCATCGCAATTGCTCGTTTAGCTAGACTTAACTGGTTCTCGTGATGTCCTTCTTTATGAATAGCTTCAAAAGCTCTATGAATGCTGCTGTTTATTTCTTCAGGAGAAGCAGGTTTGAGGAGATAATCGAAAGCGCCATGCCTAATAGCTTCCTTGGCATAATCGAAATCGGAATATCCAGATAACATAATCACTTTAATGTCTTGCTGTTGTGAACGAATATGTGCTAACAAGTCGATACCGCTTTTCTCGGGCATACGAATATCCGTGATGATCAGATGCAGACGCGTCTCTTCTAGAATTCTCAATGCATCGTCGACGGAGCTGGCCCTATAAATGCGATCTATTCCGAATGTAGATTGATCGATATTATCAGTAAGGTAGTCCAGTACGAATTCCTCATCATCAACTAAAAGTATGTTCAGCATCGTGTAGTTCCCCTTTCTTTATCTATATTCGTGTCCAACTTAAAGTAACTTTAAGACCACCTAGTTCGGAGACTTCAAATGTCAGACCGGAGGTTTGATCATATCGATGTTTCATTCTTTGATCGATGTTCCATAATCCGCATCCAATCTCATTATCTCTATATTTATTCTCAAGCTGACCTTGTAAATGGTGTATCTGTTCAGGGGTTAGACCGTAACCATCATCCTCGACGATGATGTGATGAACATCTTGAATAGTTAAGCCCTTAATCGTGATTATGCCAGATCCCAACTTATTATCGATACCATGCACAACGCAGTTCTCCACGATGGGTTGCAGAATAAGCGGTGGTATTAATAAGTGCTTCATGCACTCTTCCATATCGATTTGATAATGTATATTTGGATTCCGTAAAGTCTGTACAGATAAGTAGCTTGTAATCAACTTCAGTTCTTCACTCAACGGGATTTCATAAGAGTTATTTTTTGTTATAAAGCGATAGTAATAGGCTAAGTTTTGGGCCATCTCTGTAACCGCATCTGGATTCTTCTTGGCCATACTAACGATATAGAACAGACAGTTGTATAGAAAGTGCGGATTGATTTGAGATTGCAACTGTTTATAGACAGCTTCCCTAGAACGAAGCTTCTCCTCATAGACATCCTCTATAAGAATTTGAATACGAGATGCCATATCGTTGAATTGATCAAATAAGTAATCGAACTCGTTATTCACTCTCAAATGAACACGACTATCGTATTCACCACGGCCAAGTGCCTCTAGCTTTCTGACAAGATAGGTAATCGGTCTCTTAATATTTCGATATAGAATAACATACATAATGCTACCAATGACGATCAAGAATAATAGGCTCGCTTTGCTAATCTTTTTTGTTAGATTAAGAGGTTTCAGATAATCATCTAGTGGAATATATTGAACCAAGCTCCAGCCCAGAGAAGTACTAGATACAGCTTGAAGAAGGTAGCTTTTATTATCTATTTTGATCGTTTGATGATTCAGATCTCCATCCTTGAAATGATCACTAGCATATAAAGCCCTTACTTCTTGGTACACTGCTTCATTGAAATGATCAGCATATATAGGTTCTGATGATGGATTATAGAAAAAGGATGACCCATTCCCAGTTGCTTCTACACTACGAAGAACATTCTTAAGAAAGTTCACCGTTAGCGATGTTTCGATCGTATAGTTAACATTCTTTAATTCTGGAACGTTTGTGTAAGGATCAACTAGAATATAGCGTAATTCAAATCCATTCTCTCGACTGATGAACCATTTGAACTTCGGAAGTTCCTGCCAATGTTCTTTGTCGTAGATTTTCTTAGGACTATACGTTAGAGACGAGAGAACCTCATTAAGAGAAGGCCAATACACAGAGATATTACTTTGTACTATATTTGCATAACTTTGAGTAAGTAATTTCTCTTCAATCGTTTTTCGCAGCAATAAGCTATTCAAATAAGGCGAGAAGTCTTTGGAATTTCCATATGATTTAATACTGCTATCATTTGATAGAAGAACCATTAGGATCTCAAGTTGCTTTAGAGTCTGCTCCATCTCTTGCATGGAATACTCCAATTGATTGTGGGAAGTCGTTTGAAGTGTTCTCTGAAGAACATTGTGGCTGACCTTCTCTATGATGGTAAACAAGATGCTGATGATAACTAACACAGAAATAAAGAATAAGAGTAACTTGCGAAATAAGGTGAATTTAACGATCGGCTCTGCACATCCTTTGAACGAGCATGATATAAACGTTATCATTTGTAAAATATGAACCAGGACAACATACGACATTTTATGCATGGACACTATTAGAATATCAGAAAATGGAACGTATTTGATAATTAATTTTTAGGACGTGTATTAGTTATGATGGAGGGTATAAATGTTGATATTATGGCATTTACATATAGTGATCAGACAGGTATCTTTTAAATAGTTCAAATTGTAAATAGACAGAGGACAGTACAACACATAGTGGAAGGAGGGTATATCTTTTATGCAAAGGGTGATAATCACCATGGCTTCTATTGTGATTGTGGGTATTATCGTGACAGCAACTTTACTTAGTATAGGAGATATCAAGGCACTCAGCAGTGGTGCGAATAATAACATTAGCTCTTCTATCAAAGAAGTTGCAGTGGAAGCTAATGAAGTGCAATTAATTTCACAGCTCTACTCGACAACACAAGGAGACTTGGACGTCCGCAATGGAGAGGTGATGAACAAGGTACGAATGGTAAAGGCTACCCAACAGGTAGCGATGGATTATGGCATTATGAAAGACAACTCTTACAAGGTATTTGTGAAGGAGCTAGATCTTGAGAACGATAGAAGAGCAACTGCACTAAGAGACAAGCAAGTCATATACGGTCCGAAGGAGTATTCAGAGCAGACCTATTATGACTACCGGTATGCCATGATGATGAATGAACTTAAACTGGCTTGGATTGCACAGGAACTAGAGATTACAGAAGATGCACTTCTCGAATACTATCTAAAGAATCGTGGAGTATTGGCGAGTAAACAAGATACTATAACAATCCATAAGATCATTCAACCTATTCAAGGAAACCGTGCGGAAGCAGAAAGGGAAATGAGTGGAATTATTCATAAGACTATAAATGTAAGCGCATTCAATACAGAATTTAATCGCAAACGATCAACTATGGGTTTAACAGAAATAGAGATCATCGATGATAATAATTATAGAGATATTTCTAAATATCGAAATAGCTACTATAGCTTAATCACAGAAATGAAGGTTGGAGAGATTAGCGACGTGATGGAAGAGAACGATTCATTGTTCATACTCATGGTTTCAGATAGACAGGTAACAGGTTATCGAATGTTCGAAGAAGTACGTGAGGAGGTGATCCAGCGATATAAGGATGATTCGTTCGACGCTCACATCAAACAAATCGCATCACATATAGTAATCAATTTAATAGAGGAGGATTAACAAGATGAGGATTTCAAATATACTAAGAAGCTTATTATTAACTGCATTCATGTTCGTATGTGGTGTTATCTTCTTCGCTGTTGCTGCCTCAGCAGCAACATATTATGTCGATCAAGCTGGTGGGAATGATAGCAATTCAGGAACGCAGACAACAACAGCATGGAAAACGCTGGATAAAGTCAATAGTATTACATTTCAGCCGGGAGATCAGATCCTATTCAAACGCGGTCAAGCTTGGACAGGAAGACTATGGCCCAAGGGTAGTGGAACACAGAATGCGCCCATTATTATTAACACCTATGGAACAGGCAATTTGCCATTCATCAATGGGAATGGGAATGAATCCGCTGTTCACTTATACAATCAGCAATATTGGGAGATCAACAATTTAGAAATCACGAATAACAACGGTGCAACGTCCAGAAGAATGGGTATATATGTCGTTAATCAGGACAGTGGCACACTCAATCATATTTATTTGATTGGCAATAATGTTCATGACGTGTACGGCAACAACGTCAAGGATGGTGGAGGTAGCGGAGGAATTAAGATTCGAACCATTGGAGGTAGTGTGCAATCCAAGTTCAATGATGTGCGTATCGATGGTAATACGGTAGGTCCTCGTGTCGATCGCACTGGAATCGATGTGAATTCGGATTATTGGTGTCGTCCAGATAGCGGTTGTACGGGAGCGTATAACTGGTATGCAAGCACGAATGTGATTATAGAGAATAACTATGTATCCGATGTTGGTGGAGACGGAATCGTTCCGATGTCCACACAAGGTGCCATAGTGCAATATAACACGGTTAATGGATTCAATATGAGATCCGGAACGCCAAATGCAGGCATCTGGGCATGGAACGCGGATGATACCATTATTCAGTATAATGAGGCCTTTAATGGGCATACAACCAAAGATGGACAGGGCTTCGATATTGATTATGGTCAATCTCGCACCATCGTGCAATACAATTACAGCCACGACAATGATGGTGGATTTATTCTAGTCTGTCAATCTGGATCAGCCAAGAATGATGGAGGTATTATCAGATACAACATAAGTCAGAACGATTATGCGAGAGTATTCCATTTAATTGGACCGACAACGAATACTCAAGTGTACAATAATACGATTTATCTTCCTGCGGGCAGTACCACAACGCCTATTGATGTGGGAAGCTGGGATGGCTATACCAAGTCTATTTCGTTCCGCAATAATATATGGATGCTTCAAGGAGCAGAGACTTGGAAAGGATTAAATAATGTAGCTAATTTCGAATTTAGTCATAATACTATCTTTGGTCAACATACAGCTGGTGAACCTTCTGATGCGAATAAATCGATTGCCAATCCAATGCTGGTACAACCGGGAACTGGTGGAGTAGGACGTGATTCCGTAGATGGTTACAAGTTAGCAACGGGATCACCGGATATTGGTTCTGGTGTTGTAGTAGCAAGTAATGGCGGCAAGGATTATTGGGGTAATGCAGTGTCTACATCAACTGCACCAAACCGTGGGGCTTATAATGGATCTGGTGTAGCAGGTACAGTGAATATTGTTGCCAATGATGGTCTTGAATCAGGAAATATGTCACCATGGACCAATTGGAATACAGCCAGTGTTGTTAACAATAATGCTAGAAGTGGAGCATACGCATTGCAATTATCCAGTGGTCAAGGTTCAGCTGAGCAGATAGTCAATCTAGCACCAAATACGACGTATACATTCTCAGGATATGCCAAGACAGCGAACTCTGCTCAGCCTGTACGGATTGGTGTGAAAAATTACGGTGGGGTAGAGAAGTATGTAACTATCACGAGTACAGGCTATACACTAGGAAGTGTAACATTTACAACAGGTTCAAGTAACACGACAGCTACAATATATCTTTATAAGCCTGCAGGATCGGGAAATGCTTATGGTGATGACTTTGTGATTGTCCAATAAGATCGGACTACTATTTCATTTCGATAAAAGATATAAATAAGTGCCAAAAAGGCAGGTCAAGATGATTTATCCTTGACCTGCCTTTTTGGATTTGTGGTCGCACGTAGCGAACCTTCTTCGCTTATAACAACTGGAGTCATTTTTATTCAGGGATATTCCCTTTTCGTACAATCACTAGTACAGTGTTGAGGATAGAATAGTTTTCTTTCATGTATAGATGTTTATTCTTTGGCATATACAGAGGCACCATCGAATTCCTATACTTAACATGTAACCAATCACAGAGAGGGGAATGAAAATTGAATTATAAAAAGGGTATCATTAGATCATCGATTGTTATTATGGCGCTAAGTCTATTTGTAGGGTGTGGGAATGGAAGCGGTAACAACAATCAAGCTTCAAATGGTTCTACTAACGCACCATCGGAATCGGTAGATAAAGAGGCTGAGAAGCAACCGATCACGATCACTACGGCAAGACCTATTGGCAGTGATGTTATATTCGTTGATGGAGAAGATATCACAAACAACGTTCATAACAAATGGGCGAAGGAAACGCTTGGAATTGACATTAAAGATCTATGGACAACGGCGGATAATACTGCTTATCATACAAAGCTTAGACTTGCACTTTCTACAAATGAGGAATTACCAGATGTATTTATAGTTCAGGACAGATCTTTAGTATCGGATCTCATTGCTTCTGGTAAAGTAATGGACATCTCTGAAGCTTATGAGAAATATGCAACTGAGCGTATGAAAGGTTTATACGGAGAATTTAGCGAAGCATTGAACCAGCTGAAGACGGAAGATGGGTTGTATGGCTTGCCAATCTTCACATCAGGTGATGGTACCAACCCAGTATTATGGGTTCGCCAAGACTGGTTAGATACACTAAATTTAGAAGCTCCAAAAACAATAGAAGACTTTGAGAAGGTAATGGACGCATTCACGAATGGCGATCCAGACGGCAACGGAAAGAAAGATACCATTGGATTTGCATTCTCAGCACGTGAGAACTTCTCCAACTGGATGTCCGATGCCAGCTTTATCTTCGGTGCTTATTCCGGACAGGCAATCCCAGGATCTTGGACAGAGATCGATGGGAAGCTGAAGTTAGGTTCCGTTCAGCCTGAGATGAAACAAGGTCTAGCCAAAATGAAGGAATGGGCTTCCAAAGGTTACTTAGATGCGGAATCTCCAATACTTGATCCTATCAAAGCTACGGAAAGTTTCATTCAAGGTAGAGCAGGTATGATTGCTGCACCAAGTTGGTCAGAAGGATGGCCTCTTAATGGCTTGTACAGCACGAATGATAAAGCCAAAATTGATGTGTATCCACTACCTGTTGGACCTGATGGGAAGTCTGCAAGATTCATGAATACACTGAATGAGAATAAAGTTGTTGTATTCAACAAGAACTTTAAGGATATGGATCGTTTCTTCGAATACTTCGATAAGATCTATGATGTTGTCTATGAGACAGGCGACTTCCAGTATGGTTACTTTGAAGGGTATGATTATGCTTTAGTGAATGGTGAACCTGAATATGACTCCAAGAAGTTCCCTACACCTATTGAAAAGGGACCTACGCCAGCTAAATATAGCTTGTTCTGGCACACACCAGATATTCCACTAAAAGGATCAGCTATTGCTAATAAACTTCATAATGGGGCTACTCCAACTACAGTGGGTGAGAAAAAGGCAGCTACACAAAATGAAGTTACTTTGAAAGCAGGTTCCATTAACTATGATTTAAGAGAATCAAATTCGCCTACTGCTTTCTTAGGTGCACCAACGAAGACGATGAGAAGTAAAGGTGAAAGCTTAGATAAGATGGTCCTTGAGACGTACGCACGAATTGTCTTTACGGATAAGTCTATTGAAGATTTCGACACGCTTGTGAAGGATTGGTATAGCAAAGGTGGACAGGAAATCGAAGATGAAGTGAATGCTTGGTACGATAGTGTAAAGTAATCAAGTCATTAGATGTCATGATTTCTAATGAAGGGGGCTGTCAGGGAAATGTAATATTCCTTGGCAGCTTTCTTATTTCAGGGTCATTTGCATTGGTGTAGAAGAAGTTGAGAGCGAGCATATGGATGTTAAATTTGGGACATGGGAAGATAGATAGCCTCTCGTTATAATAATGTTAGGAGATAAATCATGGGATGAATGTGCTTTATAGTCGGAAGGAGGAACACCATGTCAGTTGTATTTTCAGGAAAAAAGGATGAAGGTATCCCTGTTCAGATGTCTGCACCAGAAAGTCGGTTCGGTAGGTTCAAGAAGGGGATCAAGAGAACGTGGCCATTACATATGTTGATTTTACCAGCTTTTATACTAATTATTCTGTTTAACTATGTTCCTATGTTTGGATTGGTTATTGCATTTCAAGATTATAAGCCTTGGCTTGGTATTATGAATTCAGAATGGGTAGGATTAACTCACTTTCGTAATTTATTTCTATTTGAGGATTCCGTGAATGTTATCTGGAACACACTGATCATTTCTGTGCTAAAGATATCATTTGGCGTATCGGTACCC
This sequence comes from Paenibacillus sp. CMAA1364, assembly GCF_054373195.1. Taxonomy (NCBI): domain Bacteria; kingdom Bacillati; phylum Bacillota; class Bacilli; order Caryophanales; family Paenibacillaceae; genus Paenibacillus; species Paenibacillus sp. CMAA1364. The sequence continues at coordinate 71,908 of NZ_JBITNB010000009.1, forward strand.
GTCATATTTGCATTATTGTTGAATGAAATTCGCAACATAGGACTTAAAAGATCAGTTCAAACATTAGTGTATTTACCTCACTTTTTATCATGGGTTATCTTAGGCGGTATTCTAATTGATGTATTGTCCATTAACGGAGGATTGGTCAATCGCGTCATAACCTCTGTCTTTGGAATAGAACCTATCTTCTTCCTGGGTACAGGCAGTTGGTTCCGAACGACGTTAGTAGTCAGTGATATATGGAAGGAATTCGGATTCAGCGCAATCGTCTACTTAGCAGCCATTGCGGGTATTAATCCATCGCTGTACGAGGCTGCGGAGGTGGACGGGGCTTCTAGAATGAAGCAAATCCTCAATATAACACTTCCTGGTATGTTGCCGATTATCATAGTGGTTGGAACACTTCAGCTGGGAAATATCCTGAATGCTGGATTTGACCAAGTCTTTAACTTATACAATCCGTTGGTCTATAGAGAAGGCGATATCATTGATACGTTTGTCTATCGTAACGCTTTATTAGAAGGTAACTTTAGTTTCGCTACAGCGATTGGATTGTTCAAATCAGTGATCAGCTTCGGAATGGTTGTATTTTCTTATCGTTTAGCCTATAAATATGCGAATTATCGCGTGTGGTAATCTATAAAGTCGAGGGAGGGGACGCTCATGTATCACAAAAGTAAGGGTTATAAAGTTTTCAATATTTTTAACTCCATTTTTCTAATCGCTCTGTCATTATTGTGTATTCTTCCAATGGTTCATATTCTTGCAGTGTCCTTCAGTGGTCGTGGACCGGCGAATGCGAACATTATTGGATTGTGGCCGATAGACTTCACACTTGAGTCCTACGAGAAGACATTAAATAGTAGCAATTTCTTGCGATCTTTGTGGGTAGCTGTCTACCGTACTATTCTAGGTACAGGGATCGGAATGTCATTGATCTTAGCAGCGGGTTATGCGTTATCGAAGGAATACTCTTATTTTAAAGGAAGAAATATATATATATGGGTATTTGTCTTTACGATGATGTTTAATGGAGGATTAGTACCTACGTATCTTATGATCTCTAATCTTAATATGATTAATACAATATGGGCACTAGTACTACCAGGAGCCGTTGGTGTATTTAATATGATTCTAATGATGAACTTCTTCAAAGCAATCCCGCGCGAACTTGAAGAAGCTGCATATCTAGATGGTGCAGGGCTCTTTAAGACATTATGGAAAGTATATCTCCCTGTGTCATTACCAGCCATCGCGACCATCGGTTTATTTACGCTAGTATGGCATTGGAACTCTTGGTTCGATGGACTTATCTACATGACAGATTCGAAGAAATACCCGTTGGCTACCTATCTTCAAACGATCGTAGTACAACAAGATTTCAGTAAAATCAGCTTGGACCCTAAGGATTTAGAGAATTTGTCGCAAAGGTCAGTGAAAGCAGCACAAATCTTCATTACGGCATTTCCTATTTTGGCGGTGTATCCTTTCTTACAAAAGTACTTCGTTGGTGGGATCGTCATGGGTGCTGTGAAAGAATAGGAGGGATGGATAGTTGTTGAATATAACGATATCGGAACGATTATTGCCGGAGTCGGATGACATGACAATAACGAAGATTGAGGATGGTTGCAAGATACAAGCGGCAAAGAATGGCGGAAGTTTAAGACTAAATTCTGTTGCAGATATAGAGTGGAACAAGTATGAATACATCCAATTTGATGTGTATCATGAATCGCATGATGTACTTGTCATTCTGCTAACGTTCGAGGAGAACGCCTTCCAACATAATCGTAAATATATTGAAGTGCATATCGGTATATTGCCGTATGTTAAGACAACCATTTGTGTACCCTTATCTGTCGTGAATGGTGAGAAGTTGTTCCTGAAGAGATTCCCAGGTATGATGCAATGCGTTCTGCGTGGAGATGAGTCTATCGATCGTAACCATATCTCTGGTGTTACCATTAGCACGATTCCATCGGTGTGTGAGAGAGAATGGACGATGGGTGACATTATCCTGAGTGGAGAGCCAATCGCATCCGATCTAATAAACTCACCTTATATTGATTCTATGGGTCAATGTAAACATAAGGATTGGTCAGGCAAGATGGCATCGGAAGAAGAGATGATTGCTTCCTTAACGGATGAGTTGAGAGCAGCAGATGTCTCTGTGAAGCCAGAGCATTGGGGCTGGAGTGGATTACAGTTCGAGGCAACGGGTTTCTTTCGTACACATCATGATGGGAAGCGATGGTGGTTAGTTGATCCAGCTGGATATGCGTTATTTAGCGCAGGTATCGACTGCATAAGACCAGAAAGTGAAACCTCCCTTAGTCAGATGAGTCACTTATTACCGGATTCATTGCCTACGGATGGAGTATTTGTAGATGCGTTATCAGAGAATGGATATGACTTCAATATTGCTAATCTAATTAAGGCGTTTGGACCGCAATGGCGAGATAGTTGGTCTGTGATTACGAAGCAACGTCTATTGGATTGGGGAATTAATAGTATTGGGAATTGGTCTTGCCCTGAGTTCATTGAATATTCACAAATGCCTTTTGTGTATCCTATGGACAATTATCCAAGTACAGAAGAACTCGTATATCGGGATTTCCCGGATGTGTTTCATGAATCCTTTGAACAGAGATCTATAGAATTCGCCCAACAATTAGTTGCATTCAAAGATAACAGCTTAATGATGGGGTATTTCATGAGGAATGAGCCTCATTGGGCTTTCGTCGATGAGTTATGTCTAAGCGTGATGCTCCTTAAGAGTCCTTCGTCACTCATTAGTAAGAAGTATTTAATAGAATGGTTACAGCAGAAATATAATCATATTTCTGCATTGAACACAGCTTGGAATACGTCCTACGAGATGTTTGCACAGTTGTTGGTCGATCCTCCCAAGGGGCTAGATGAGAATGTTACGATCCTTGAGGATTTAAGAGGATTTGATCGAGTACTCATTCGACGTTATGTCGAACTTCCAGCTAAAGCATGCCGTCAAGCTGCACCAAATCATTTGAATATGGGGATGCGTTATGCGTTTATATCCAGACCTGAATTACTAGAGGGTTGTGAACATTTCGATGTATTCTCATTGAATGCATACCAAATGAAGCCTGATGAGGAACTTGTGAGCATGATTGCGGATAAGCTCAATATGCCAATCATCATTGGTGAATTTCACTTCGGTGCGGCCGATGTGGGGATGCTTGCGACTGGTATAAGGTCTTTAGCAACACAAGAGGAACGTGGATTAGCGTATCGCTATTATCTGGAACAGTCAGCGGCCAATCCTAATATTGTAGGCGTACACTATTTCCAATTAAATGATCAGTCTGTTCTTGGCCGTTTTGATGGCGAGAATTATCAGATTGGTGTGCATGATGTGTGCCAGCAACCTTATGTGCCTTTCGTTCATGAGATGATAACGGCACATGATAACATGTATGCTGTGCGAAGCGGAAGCCAGGAACCGTTCTGCGATGCACCGAAGGAGATCCCTAAGACCGGATTCTAGATATAAGTGCACCCCTTAGAATAGACATTGGATAACCATTAGGTACATCCAATGCCAATCTAGGGGGTGTTTTTTAATTGTCACTTATTTCATATCTATTGCGCAGGTTTCCTACCATAACCCTGATCTGCTCCACCTCGGGTAGATATACATCCGTCAAAGGGGATATACCTTGTATCGTCTGATAGTCTGTAATCACATGCTTTACCAATTCTGCAAATGTTGTAGCTGTGTTAGCACCCATCCCAGTTAGTTCCTCAAGACTTGCTGTAGCATCTGCGGTTACGAATGGATAATTGGCAGTTGGTGATCCCCCTGCCGCCCGGTCGTAGAAGCCCCTTACGAGTTCAGAACGCTTATGACCTGAACCTTCAGCAATAATGAAGGCTTGGATGATATAAGCATGTGCTTGTCTGCGTTGTGCTATACCACAGAACTTTCGCCCCTCAATACTTAGATCGAACTCTCCTGGGCAATAAGCACCTGCGATTTCCCCTTTATCTACATTCATCCCTGTATGTAATAGAGCATTCTGTATAAGTGTGTACATCAGTTCGAAATCCTTGTGAAAGTGTTGGTCTGCTTCGTTATCCTTCGGTAATATCAGAGAAATATTAACAACACCAAGATCGAGTGGGACTGCGGCTCCGCCAGAATTCCTTATAGCTACTTGATAATCTTGCGAGGCTATCCACTCTCGTCCTTTGTTGGCATCTTCTAGACGGCTATCTCTCATTCCAATAATAAATGACCTCGGGTGTCTCCAAAGATGACAGATAGGAGGACCACCTTGACCTGTATGTTTACAGAGGAGTTCATCCAGAGCAAATGGATATAATGGATCAAGTTGTGTCATATCATTCATTCGATCTAGAATAAGCATGTGATCTAGCATGGAAATGTTGCTTTCATTCACAATGAGAGCCCCCCTATTATGTTCTGTGTGGTAAAAATAATGCATTCGTCTAATTCTAGCAGATGATCTTTCCTTCATACAAATAGTTTGAATGTTGCATTCGATCTGAACATATTGTTGTTGCAAAGGTTGTGATCTTCCATGATGGGTTAACATAAGATGTGCTATGATATGGAGACGAGTTAAGCAAGAGGTTAGAGCTACATATGTGAGATAGGTAGGTGTATATAATGATAGCTGCAATAGATATCATGTCGATATTGTCAGAAGAGAATATAACAGCATTTCTGGAAAGATACCGAGAATTTGGGGCACTTCCAGGTATACTTTTAACATTTATGAAGTCCTTTATCCCACCATTACCAACACTTCTTATTGTAGGTGTGAATGCTGCTGTGTATGGATTGTGGCTTGGATTTCTATATTCGTGGATCGGAATGATTAGTGGTTGTATGTTGACCTTCCTGATCGTAAGACGTATTTCCTATCTTCCTTATTTCCAAAAATGGGCACAGAAGCCTCATGTCGCAAAGAGCATGATATGGATTCAGCGCAATGCATTTAGTTATGTATTTCTTCTAGGGATATTCCCTGTAGGACCATTTGTAGTCGTGAATATTGTATCTGGTGTGGCTCGTATGCGTATATGGTTGTTCTTGTTGGCTGTTTCATTAGGCAAAGGGATTATGATATTCTATGTATCTTATATCGGACATGATCTGCAGAGCTTCGTTGATCATCCCATTCAGTTGTTATATGTTCTACTATTTATTGCATTATCTTTTCTAATTATCAAGAAGATCGAAGGTTACTTTACTAAGAATAGAATCGTGTCAACGAAGTGATAATAGGTTGATATACTTCACTATAACTACTATATACTCTAAATGGAGATAGGATGAACAGCAGATGACAAAAGTTGGATTAGTGATGAGAAAGATACAATTTGCGGAGTCTCAAGGTCCTCGCGTTTTTGCCGATCGATTGAAGCGTATAGGTGAAGAATTGGGTGTGGAAATTGTATTTATCTCTCCTGAACGACATGTGAGTAGTTATGATTGGATTGCTGGATATGAACATGAGAAGGGTGATCTGGTGAATTATGATATTGTGCTAGATCAGATTCATTCGCAACAGATCGATCATGTTATTTATACGGTATCCGGATTTACATATTTGAAAATGTTCATAAAGAACAGCGTGCTGTTTCCACATAGTTTTCCAGATCCCGCATTAACAGGATATGAAATGATGAAGCCTTTCTATCAAATGGTAGATAAGGCCATTGTACAGACCGATTTCTTAAAACAGGAGTTCGCTCGTCAATATGATGTGACGGATGTGGATGTTATTCCAATAGGCTTCGATGAGACCTTAGCGAAACGGTATTTCGATCCAAGCCAAGTTGTCGATAACCGCATTCTATGGATTGGAAGAGATGAAGAGAACAGACGCCCTGATCTTGTTCTGGAATATGCAAGAAGGAACCCAGACAAGGAGGTCATCATGGTATTTGGTGGCATCCGTTATAAAGAAAGTATGAAGAAATATCACATTCCATCGAATGTGAAGCTACAGTTCGCATTGTCGCAATCCGAAATATTTATGCTTATGAATTCTTCGAAAGTGTACTGGAGCTGTTCTAAGTTCGATACCTTTGCTATGCCTCTAACCGAAGCGTTGGCGATGGGTAAGATTATTGTTAAACCCGAACATCCCTGCTATAACCATATCAGTTCTCAACATGCCTTTTCTGGTCATGAGCAGAATTGGTTCGAGTTGGTGAATATGGCTGCAGCTTCCCCACATAAAGTCTCATTTGAGAATCGTGCATATGGATTTGAGAAATTCTCAAATCGTGTTATGAAAGAAGGATATCGTAAATTCTTCGACACATGGTTAAGCCACTAAGCGAGAAGTATCCTGTCGCTCATATGATATTTTACTAAAAGGATGGTCCTAATCTAATGACATTAAAAAGTTTCCTAAGCTTGGTTGAGATTAAGACGAAGCTAGCCAGTATGATTCCCTTTTTTCTAGGGAGTGTGTATGTTGTATTTCGCTTCGAACAATTTCAAATTGCGAATTTCATATTGATGTTTATATCCTTATTAACCTTTGATCTATTCACAACAGCGATGAACAATTATTATGATTTCAAGAAAGCGCAGAAACGTGAAGGATATGGATATCAAGAGCACAATGCGATTGTGAAGTTCGGATTGAAAGAATCGACAGTAGTAACGGTCATTATTACGTTATTTGTAACGGCGGTAAGTACAGGAATGTGGTTGGTATTTCATACGGGGATCGTTATTTTTCTAGTGGGAGGTCTTTCCTTCTGCGTAGGTATATTATATTCATTCGGTCCCATCCCTATTTCTAGAATGCCATTAGGTGAGTTGTTCTCTGGTCTGTTCATGGGCTTTGTGATTATATTCGTATCTACCTATATTCATGTGGGTGATCGGCTTGTGTTATTGACCTTGGAGTACCCATTTGTACGTCTTGATATTAATATATTAGAAGTCATACTGATCTTTCTCATCTCGATTCCAGCTATTCTGGGTATCTCCAATATTATGCTTGCTAACAATATATGTGACATGGAAGAGGACGTTGAGAACAAGAGATATACGTTACCGGTGTATATTGGTAAAGAATACGCTTTGATCTTATTTCGTTATATCTATTATGTTTCGTTTGTGGATATGTTCGTCTTGATTTTCTTAGGAGTCAGTCCATGGATTGTTCTATTGATTGTAATCACATTTATTCCTTTGAAGAAGAATATAGCATTGTTTATGAAAAGACAGACCAAGAAGCATACGTTTGGATTAGCGGTTCAGAACTTTTTGATGATGAATATGGCTCGTATTGTTATTTTGGGTATAGCGATTGTAATGGCTAAATAGCCATTACAATCGATACTACTTTATGTTAAAGCACTATCCAAAGCACGCTTAGCTGGAATATATTCATGACCAAGATCTTGTGCGACAGCTTGATGAGTAATGAAGCCGTTCATCACATTAATGCCACTTTCAATCGAAGGGTGATCCAGACAGAGTTCACGAATATCATGATTTGCAATTTGTAACGCAAACGGAAGCGTTGCATTGGTCAAGGCAATAGTAGATGTCTGTGGCACAGCTGCAGGCATATTTGCTACAGCATAATGAATGACATGATGTTTAATATAAGTGGGATTATCATGTGTGGTGATGCGGTCCATCGTTTCTACAATGCCACCTTGGTCGATAGCTACATCCACGATAACAGAACCTGCGCCCATCGTCTTGACGATATCTTCACTGACTAATTTAGGTGCTCTGGCACCAGGGATAAGGACAGCACCGATAAGTAAGTCGGCTGCTGCTACGGCGTTAGCGATGTTAGCAGTATTGGATACGAGCGTCGTAATCTGATTGCCAAATATGTCGTCTAGTTGTCGTAGTCTTCCTATGCTTAGATCCAAGATAGAGACATCTGCACCTAACCCAATAGCTATTTTGGCAGCATTTGTCCCAACAATACCTCCACCAATAATCGTTACTTTCCCACGTGTCACCCCAGGTACGCCAGATAAAAGAATGCCTTTACCGCTACGATGACGTTCAAGGAGTTGGGCTCCAATCTGTACCGCCATACGTCCAGCTACCTCACTCATGGGTGTAAGTAAGGGTAAGGTGCCCGCAGCAGTAACCGTCTCATAAGCGATTGCCGTTACACCCGAATCCATAAGAGCCTTCGCAAGCGATGGTTCATTCGCAAGATGAAGATATGTGAACAGAAGTAGTCCTTTACGAAAATAATCAAATTCAAGGGAGACAGGCTCCTTCACTTTCATGATCATATCAGATTGATCCCATAGATCTTTCGCTACTACCATGATTGTAGCGCCCGCTGTTTCATAATCTTGATCAGTGAAGCCACTCTCTAAGCCTGCTCCTTGTTCTATAGATATGCTATGGCCGTGTCTTAGAAATTCTGTTACACCTGCGGGTGTGATGGCAACTCGATTCTCATTGTTCTTTATTTCTTTAGGAATTCCAATTCTCACAATAGATCACCTCTCCTGTTGGTATCATTATATTGTACAAGCAAATGATGGTTTAATCATTATAAATGTATGGTGATTAATGACAAAGGAATGGTGAGGATTGTTCACGGTTTGGATATATAATAAATTCCTTTGGTAGAATCAGTAAGTTATTAATTGACCATACATCAATTCTTGCGTATAATTGTAAGTATATAGTAGATGATACTTAATTAGTATTTCTTGTGTGAAGGTGACCTATCGGTAATGGGGGTGATGGAGTGAGTCATTCAACTACGATTCGAACGGAATTATTAAATTACATAGCATGTAACGGACATACATTTAGTAGTTTTGGACAAGTGTCAGGGATTAATAAGGGTGTGATTAGTGCCATCCTAAATAATAATCCTCCCAAACCTATATCGGTAAGACAATTTGACTTAATAACCAAGGCGCTTGGTTATGAAGAGGGAGCATTATATGACTTATTTCTGGAAGAGTGCTTCGTAAACGGCAAACCGAATGGCAGAAGGGTTAGTGCATTCCTTATACGGTGTGCAGAACTTGGTAAGGAAGATTATATAACAGAAGTATTGTCTAAATTAATGGAGAACATTACCTACGTGACGTTGATCTTCTCGATTGCAGAAAGATTATATATGTCCGAGAAGAAGCAAGAGTCTATCATCTTCTACAAATGTGTTGCTGAGAATGAGAAATATCAACATTCGGAGAGACTAGCGCTTAGTCAATACCGTATATTTAGAGCCTCTCTTGGACTGGATTTAGAGATTAATATGGAAGCTACACTTCAGTTTGTTCCTTACCGGAAAAGATTGGCTGAGAATTATCAGTTGGATGCATTGTATCAGCTCATGAATATTTACTACAACATAGATAATTATAAGAAGGTGCAGCAGTATGCGGACGAAATGATTATTCTCTCTAACATCGTATTACAGAACGAGAAGAACAGAAGCCTTAAGAAGAGAGATTACAATTCGTTGTTAACCGAGAAGCCCTTATTGATCTACTATGCATATGGTCTATTGATGAAGGGTGCAGCATTAGAGCATCAGGGTCGATACCAAGAAGCGCTGGAATATGTCCGTCTATATGCAGATTTGAGTTATATTGAAGGGCTGGATGAGGCAGAGCTGCAGGTTGTGGAGCAATACCGTCTTTGGTCGATTGCTAATACATTCACATTAGAGATCCGTATGGGTAATGTGAAGATGGTCGCAGAGTATAGTCAATTATTACGAGATAATCCGAAGGAGATTCTTCCCGGACTATTAACAATAGTACAATCTGCCAACCAACACAGCTACACGATAGAGGACACCTTGGAAGATTTTAAAGATGCTATAAACGAATTCGAGAAGAGACCCTTTCCAATTCTGACTAATGGATATTCTCATGTCTTTAATCGTGTGAGCTATGCGAATCTATGCTATCAACTAGGCATATACTATTTTAATAACGAGAATTATAGAGAAGGTATGAGGAACACTTTACAATCTATTACATTTTATGCTAGTATGAGCAAGAATGGTGAAATTGTTGATTCTATGACATTATTTGAGACATTCAGAAGCTTTGCGACAACAGAAGAAATAAGTGAGTATGAGAAGATTATCAAAGGAGGATATAATCATGAAAAAAGTGGTGACTTCGTTAGTACTGATTATTGGTTTATGTAGTATCATATTTATTGCACAACCTATCGATCCTAGTATTGTAACACCCTTAACACATGGACCTGGCTCATGATACTTGATACTTGCTTTCTAACATAATAATAGTGAACCTAGTAGAACCTTTCGAGATACCTTTCGAAGGGTTTTATTTATATATAGTGATAAGTAGAATCAAACCTGTTATCAAATGAACATAATTGGGTAATAAAAATAAAGTCGACATTTGGTAACCTATAGTAATCTATTAGTGATCTATAATTTACAACTGTTGAATGGAGGGAGTAACATGGACATGGAGAAAATAGATAGATTGATAGAACTTAGACGTATGGAGTTAAATAAACTAGCTGCTATGTATGGAACCCAAGATGTTCGTGTGATCAAAAAGTCAGTTCAACTTGATCACATCATGAATATATATATACGTAATAAAGAGTCGCAACAAAAATTAGCAAGACCATTCGATACGTATTCCAATCCCAAAGCCCACACACGCAATACATTTCGTATGAATCTAGTGCATTATTAGATCTAATGATTGTGTAACGGTGTCGCCTTTAGTTGATTAGACACGACACCGTTATGAGATGGTTGTTTTATTCTTGTTGGTTGTTTCCTTTTACCTCAGATTACACTACGCATGTAAAGAATGACATTACTCCAATAGCCGTTATCCACGCTACTAATTTGCACCCCAGGTTGTCCCCAAGTATGAATAAATTGTCCATTTCCAATGTAGATGCCTACATGACCAGGAATTGAATTGCTTTTGAATCGGCCCGGAACGGTAAAGAATATAAGATCACCAGGCTTTAGCTTATCTCTCGTTGTACTTACGCCGACATGTCCCTGATCTCTGGCTAGTCTAGGTAAATCAACGTTGAATTTATTGAACACATGTTGGGTAAATGAAGAACAATCGAACGTTTTGGATTGATCATAAGGTTGCGCTCCGAATTCATAGGGAACGGATAGATACTTTTTGGCATATGCGATAAACGCATTCTTATCAATAGTTGTGCTTAGCATGCGTATAGAATCCTCTTGAATAGGATCAGATGAAGATGTGGTAGTGGGTGTATCCTGTAGAGAAGATATTGCTATCTTATGATTAGCTTGATCCCATGTGACGGACGTATTAAGCAAGACAGCAAGGGAGTTGAGTGACATATAAGGTTGTCCCTTCCAACGCGTTGGTGCTTCATCTAACATGGTAGAAGAACCCAACGAGAGAGCCTGTCTTTTGCCTATATTAATCTCATACATAGGGTCTGTGTAACCGAATGTCACGGCATGATTGGAATCCTTCATATGTAGCCCTAGAGATTGAACGACAGATTGTAGGGGTACCCAAGTGACTCCTAACGTATCAATATACAGATCTTTGTCTGTTAACGTAACAGCTTCGTCTGCGGACATAACGCTGTACTTCTTGGTCGTATTACAGGATACGCACACCACTACAATCATGATAGAGATCAATATTGTGAGTAGATAGCGAATGATAGTAGCTCGTTGCTTCATAAATATACGCTCCAATTCTAATGTAGTAGAGACACAGAAGTATTTACGGATGGATCCAACCGGTGTCGTCCATGAATGTATCATGTGTAAGTGACCTTTGTTTTATGAATGAATTCGATAAATTTTAAATTTTGATATTCTGATATTTGACAATCCCCAGTAAAATCGTATAATTAAAATGGACATCACAGTTGATAATGAATATCATTATCGTCATCATGATATAACAAAGCCCTAAAGGATAGGATGAGTTAGGAACTGATATGAAAAAGAGATATTTACTTCTAATACTATTTGTTTGTTCTGTTATATCGATCTTTATTGGTGTGAAGGACATATCGCCAATGGAAATATTTCACCTAACTGAACGACAATATGAAACCTTGATTATTAGCCGAATACCACGCTTAATCAGCATTATTATAGCGGGTGTAAGTATGAGTATTGCAGGTTTAATCATGCAACAGTTGACACGCAACAAATTCGTATCACCAACTACGGCAGGAACCATGGATTCGGCAAGGTTCGGTATCCTCATTGCTATGATGGTGTTCCCTAATGCTACATCATTAGAGAAGATGTTAGTTTCATTCCTATTTGCACTTCTTGGTACCTTTATCTTCATGAAAATTCTAGATAAAGTGAAATATAAGGATGCTATTTTCATTCCGTTAGTTGGGATTATGTTCGGAAATGTTGTAGGATCGATCACGACCTTTTTTGCTTATAAGAACGATCTGATTCAGAATATGTCATCTTGGCTCCAAGGAGATTTCTCAGTCATTCTGAAAGGGCGGTATGAAATGCTATATATTAGCATTCCGCTCGTAATCATTGCGTACATATTTGCCAATCGTTTTACTATCGCTGGAATGGGTGAAGACTTCGCGAAGAATTTAGGTTTGAATTATAAGCAAGTTGTAAACATTGGACTTGTTATTGTAGCCGCAATATCTTCTATCGTGATACTAACGGTTGGTATTATTCCTTTTCTTGGACTTATCATTCCGAATATTGTGACGATCTATCATGGCGACCATTTGAAGAAAATTCTACCTCATACAGCACTCTTGGGCGCGGTCTTTCTTCTATTGTGTGACATTCTAAGTCGTCTCATTATATATCCTTATGAAATATCTATCGGACTTACTGTGGGTGTGTTAGGAAGCGGGATCTTTATCTACTTACTTATTAGAAGAAAGGCATATGCATAATGAAGGTGAAGTTAAGCGTTCTATTCGTTATTGTTATCGCACTTATTGCATTATTCTTGATGTATGACGCAGGAGGACACTGGGATTATGTTCTTCCAAGAAGAGGTAAGAAGATATTAGCCATTATCTTAACGGGTGGCGCCATTGCATTCTCCACGGTTGTGTTCCAGACCATTACGAATAACCGTATTTTAACACCAAGCATCTTAGGGTTAGACTCCTTATATATGTTGTTTCAGACCTTTATCATTTACGCCTTTGGGTCTGCAAATATCACGTCATCAGATCGAAATATAAACTTTATCATATCCGTATTGTTAATGGTTGGATTCTCAGGGGTGTTCTACAAGATTCTCTTCCGTAAGGAAGGCCAGAGGAATATTTACTTTCTATTACTCATTGGTATAATTCTAGGAACTTTCTTTGGAAGCGTCTCATCTTTTATGGAAGTACTGATTGACCCGAATGAATTCTTAATGTTACAAGATAAAATGTTTGCAAGCTTTAACAATATTAATACAGACGTATTAATCATATCGATCATTGCGATTGCTGGTGTTAGCCTTTATTTTTTAAGATTCATTAAATATCTAGATGTCATATCCTTAGGAAGAGATCATGCGGTTAATCTAGGGGTCAATTATGATTATGTTGTCAAAAGACTACTCGTTGTCATCGCGATACTGATGTCGGTTGCGACAGCTTTGGTGGGACCGATCACCTTTTTAGGCCTATTAGTTGTGAATGTATCACACCAATTTCTGAAGACATACCGCCATAAGTATCTTATCTGGGGATCCATTCTAATTAGCATTATCGCTTTAATTGGGGGACAGTTCATTGTTGAGAAGGTATTTACATTCTCCACCACGCTCAGCGTCATTATTAACTTTGTTGGGGGATCGTACTTTATATACCTTCTGTTAAAGGAGAATAAATCGTGATAGAGATCAGAAATGCTTCGAAGAACTATGATGGTATCCCGGTCGTTGATCAAGTATCCGTACAGATTCCAAAGGGAGCAATTACGTCATTTATCGGTCCTAATGGTGCAGGCAAGAGTACATTATTGTCTATGATTAGTCGATTAATTACGAGAGATCAGGGAGAAGTACTCATCGATGGGGATGATATAGGTAAGCTGAAGAGTAATGACCTAGCGAAACGGATCTCCATTCTCAAACAGTCGAATCATATCAATATCCGATTGACGATCAAGGAATTGGTAAGCTTCGGGAGATTTCCATACTCACAAGGTAACCTTACCACGGAAGATTGGAAATTTATTAATGAAGCCATTGAGTACATGGGTCTACAGGATATTCAAGATAAATATTTGGATCAACTTAGTGGCGGGCAGAATCAAAGAGCATATATTGCCATGGTTATCGCGCAGGACACCGATTATATTCTATTGGATGAACCGCTAAACAACTTGGATATGAAACATTCCGTACAGATCATGAAAGTGCTTAGACGGATGGTTCATGAACTTGGGAAAACGGTCGTTATCGTTATTCATGATATTAACTTCGCCTCTGTCTATTCGGACTATATCGTTGCACTTAAGAATGGCCGAATTGTTAAAGAGGGTGCTACACATGACATCATCAATTCTGATGTTCTCAAAGACGTATATGGGATGGATATTCCTATTGAGTGCATCAATGAACATAGGATATGCGTGTATTTTTCTTAGTATATAGGAGCATTCAACTTGATTAGTTGTATTAACTTTGGGAATTATAATGTGACATACCCTATGTAAAGGCGCCAGTAGGGTGTGAACATCAATGATTTTAATAGCATGGCCATTAAATAATAGGAGTGATTGAATTGAAAAAAGGGTTATGGATGATAATGATGACTGTTATGCTGGCAGTATTAGTGGCGGCATGCGGTAACAATAATGATACAAATCAAGGGAGTTCAAAAGCACCAACGAATTCCCCAACAACAGAAGTAGCAGAGAGCAAGGAAGTAACGATTAAGCATGAATTAGGGGAGACTGTACTGAAGACGAATCCAGAGAAGGTTGTTGTATTTGACTTTGGAATTCTGGATTCACTAGATAGATTGGGTGTTGAAGTGACGGGTGTGCCACAAGCAAACATTCCGCCATACCTTAAGAAATATGAAGATACGAAATACACGAATGTAGGTAGTCTGAAAGAACCAGCATTCGATAAGATTAATGCTCTTTCTCCTGATGTTATTATTATCTCAGCCAGACAAAGAGATGCTTATAAAGAGTTATCTAAGATTGCACCAACGGTTTATTTAGGCGTAGATAATACGAGATTAGTGGAATCATTCAAAGAAAATATGAATAATTTAGGTCAGATTTTTGATAAACAAGCAAAGATTGATGAGGAAATTGCAAAGATTGATGCTTCGATTCTTGAGATTCACGACAAAGTAACGGCAACAGGAAAGAATGCATTAATTGTATTGTCTAATGAAGGCAAACTAAGTGCCTATGGACCAGGTTCAAGATTTGGAATTATTCATGATGTACTTGGATTTACGCCAGCAGACACGAATATCAAGGTCTCAACACATGGAGATAAGATCACATCAGAGTTTATTGAAGATAAGAATCCAGACTACCTATTCGTTGTGGATAGAGATAGTGCATTAGCTACGACGGATGCAGCATCAACTTCCGCTAAAGAGACTGTTGAGAATGATTTAGTCAAGAATACCAATGCCTTTAAAGATGGACGTATCGTCTATCTTGATGCGAACTACTGGTATTTATCCGGTGGTGGACTTGTATCTATGGAAGAAATGATTAAGCAAATTGGTGAAGCCATTCAATAAGTATGATCTATAATGTTTAAGAGCGATTCGATGTTCATAAAAGGAGCTGTCCCTGGGTAGATTATTCTACCCAGGGACAGCTCCTTTCTCTATATATTGTAATTGTGAGATCTATGGTTACTTCTATAAATGGCTGTATTGAGAAGCAAGCTTACGTGCAGTCTGGCCCCATGTGAAATGTTGAAGCACATCACTTCGTCCATTGGTACCCAGACGTGTGCGTAGATCTTTATCCTTTGCCAATTTAAGTAGATAGTTAGCGAACTCCTGTGGGTGATGGTAAGAATCAACAAGATAGCCATTATGGCCATGCTTCACGATTTCTTGAATTCCTCCATTTCGTGATGCAATAACAGGGACACCAGAAGCCATAGCCTCTACATTGACTAAACCGAAGGCTTCGTGCTCTTGAGAGGGACATACGAAACAATCGGCTAAATGGTATACAGAATGGATAGCTTTATGCGATTTCTTGCCTAAGAAGCTAATGGGTATGCCTAATCTTCTAGCCTGCGAACGAAGTCGATTGACATAAGAAGTCGTTCCCTTTCCTACGATCACCAAATGAGCAGGGATCTGTTTGCGTACATGGTATGTCGCATCGATGAGAATAGGTACGCCCTTTCGCGGAATCACTCTTCCGACGAATAGTATCGTGAACTGGTTAGGGATATGGTGTTTTTTCTTCGTGCTTATTTTCTGTGATGCATTCACCATGCGAAACCGAGAGACGTCGACACCTAAAGGTATCGTACGAATCTTGTGAGCTGATTGAGGAAAGTTGTGAGCCAATTTCTGGTGTAGGGATTGACTGTTGGCAATAATGAGATCGGCCTTATGAAGACAATTTGTAATGTCTGCACGATGAGGAACAAAAGTTAAGGAATGAAGGACTAGTGTCACTGGAGTACGTGGAAAAGCTTGTTTAATTCTTGCCATATAATGAGGACGGTTATCAACTTGAATAACATCATATTTCTTCCCATGAAGATAACGTAATACAGAAGAGATGTAAGAGGACTGGCTTGTGGCATTCACCCGCACAATGGAGATGGAACCTATCTTGCTATATTTGGGCAAATGAGATGACGATCTACTAAGGATGGTCACTTGATGATGTCTAGCGAGTTGTCGCGCAATAGCTAGAATACATATTTCCACAGAACCATTACCAGGTACAGGTATCTGTTCCGGGGCGACAATCAGAATATGCATAGCTTCTCCTCCAATCGATTATGAATAACCACTTTGTTGTACTAACATATGCGTTTCTAGTTGTGAAAGGTATAGTCTGCATCCTATGAGCTTCAAATTATATTTAAGTACGGGCATATTAACGACCTATACCAATCCTTTTACGGATGAATAGAATGGTAAATGAGGTGAGTATTGTTATCGTTACCTTATCCATATATCTATATATCCGAAAGGGAGAGATCACGATGAAAGGACAACAAGTGAGGACAGTAACAAGTAAGTGGACCAAAACGAATGTGCTGATCCAGCAACCAGAAATACGACGGTATATCCCAACAACACTTAAATTAACGAAGAAGACCCTTTGGAATATGATCACGAAACATGGCATGGTTTATATTAAGCCAGAACGGGGCACTTATGGAAATGGAGTGATTCGTGCCGAAATGAAAAGGGAGGGTACGACCTTATTCACGTACCAGATTGAAACGAATGCTAAGAACTTTAAAGATTTTGATGCTTTCTATAACTCATTGCTGAAGGTCACTAAGAAGCGAAGTTATTTAGTTCAGATGGGTATACATCTACTGAGATATCATAAGCGTAGATTTGATGTTCGAGTGATGGTTCAACGTAATAGTAAAGGAGCTTGGGAGACAACAGGTATTATTGGGAGAGTAGCGCATCCTGGTAAAATTGTAACCAACTATCATAGTGGCGGTAAGATCGTTGCCATTGAGAAATTGCTATCGCCACACTTAACGCTAAAGGAACAACAAGCTATCCTTGAAAAGATGAGGAAGTTGGGTGTTACGATTGCGAAGCGTCTACAAAAACAATATCCTAGCCTGTATCAGATTGGTGTCGATGTAGGGCTTGATGTATCTATGAAGCCATGGATTATAGAAGTGAATACGAGCCCCGACCCCTATATTTTTAACAAGTTATCAGATAAATCAGTGTATCGAAAGGTCATGAGTTATAGACGAATGTATACCTAATGTAGATCAGACATGAATCAGCGATGCATTCTACCCATAACGAAGAGTGTAAACTTACCTTTGTATCATCAGAAGAGGGATACACTCCTTTTTTTTGAAATCATAATGATATTTAAGTATTGATTAGTAGGATATATTAGACGTATAATTTGAGGAACTATAGATATGAATCTACTGTAGCAACACAACCTATATTCTCGTCTATTCTATCTTAGTACATAGTTATTAAAGTCTTTTAGGAATAAATAGGGTCGCAACCCTCTTTCAGCCTTTTGATTATCTATGCAAGAAGTAGTACATTTAGTTAGATATTAGTTAGGAGGTTCGAGATATAATGTATTACGAAGACAACGAGAATCTGACTATCATGACATATACATTGAATAGCGGTATCAAAGGAACGGTTCCTTTATCGAATAAACAGATTCAAGAATGGTTAGAATGCTACAGATTGAATGCTAAATTTATAACAGCGATAGGTAAAGAGTTTTTTGGACTCAATCCAGACCTTGTAGCAGATTTCAAAGTACAGAATCGTTTCTCCAATTATGTCGAGATGATCAGACCTATAACTGTGACTGATCAAGAGAAGAATGATGAGCTATCTCAAGCCTATGAAGAGAACTTGGTGTTCTTTAAAGTGGATTGTAAGTGTGGAACGACATACACCACCTATTCGCAATACTATACGACGAAGTGGTTCTGTTCGAAGTGTAAAGAGATCGTGTTCATGGATAAGAAGAAAGGCAAGGTCCCTACGGATAAAGGCGAGGCTTGGTATATGACGAATAAATATTTTGTGGAACGCGAATCCTAAACAGATAGATTAATAAAGATAATAGGAACAGTTACTTTACAAAAATAGAGTAGCTGATCCTTTTTATTGTCTTTCTAAATAATGTCATGTTACTTGTTGGACAAATGTCCAGATATTTTAATAGTAACAAGTCATTTTTAAATATTGTGTGACAAACTTCACATTCAGGCTATTTTTCACCCCTAACTGTGATAAATATCACATGACCTTTTCTGAGTCTCTGACAAAATATAAAGATATGAAAAATATCATTATCATTAATCATGAGTGATAAGATAATGGAAAATTTGAAATAAGAAAGAGGGATAATTATATGGATCCAGTCATGCTCTCACGTATCCAATTCGCGTCGACAACGCTGTTTCATTTTCTTTTTGTGCCATTATCTATTGGATTGGCATTATTGATCGCAATTATGGAAACCATGTATGTAATCAAAGGTAAAGAAGTGTACAAGAAAATGGCTAAGTTCTGGGGACATTTGTTTCTCATCAACTTTGCTGTAGGTATTGTAACAGGAATACTTCAAGAGTTTCAGTTCGGAATGAACTGGTCAGATTACTCTAGATTCGTAGGAGACGTATTCGGGGCTCCACTAGCCATTGAAGCATTGCTAGCCTTTTTCCTAGAGTCTACCTTTTTGGGAATATGGATCTTCGGATGGGAACGTTTATCTAAGAAGCTTCACTTGTTATGTATTTGGTTAGTATCATTAGGAACGATTATGTCTGCTGTATTTATTCTAATCGCGAACTCCTTTATGCAAAGACCCGTTGGATTTGAGATCAATAATGGTCGAGCCGAGATGAACGACTTCTTTGCATTGATTACGAACGGGCAGGCATTAGTGGAGATTCCACATACCGTTCTAGCTGCATTTATGACAGGGGCTTTCTTTGTTACAGGTGTTAGTGCATACAAAATGCTGAAACGTCAAGATTATGAGTTCTTCAAGAAATCATTCATTATTGCTATTGTTGTAGGACTTGTGTCCTCTATCGGTGTTGCTCTAGTAGGACATAGTCAAGCACAATATCTAGTAGAGACTCAACCGATGAAAATGGCTGCTTCAGAAGCGCTTTGGGACACTAGCTCCGATCCTGCTCCTTGGACCGTCTTTGCAACGATAGATCCGAAGGAGAAAGAGAATGGGAAGATGCTCCAAATTCCGTATTTGCTAAGTTTCTTGTCCTATAGTAAGTTCTCTGGTGAAGTCATTGGGATGAATCAGTTACAAGCCGAGTATGAACAGAAGTACGGTCCAGGGGATTATATTCCACCCGTTCGAACAACATTCTGGAGTTTCCGCATTATGGTAGCAGCGGGATCAGTTCTTATCCTTTTAAGTATGTATGGTGCATATCTCGTTGCTCGTAAAAAGCTAGATCAAACGAATAAGTGGTTTCTACGTATCATGATATGGTCTATATCATTACCATTTATTGCGAATTCAGCAGGTTGGATTATGACCGAGATTGGACGTCAGCCATGGACAGTATTTGGATTGTTTAAGACGGAAGATAGTATTTCTCCTAATGTATCTGCTGGTCAAATTTTGTTCTCATTAATTACATTCTCATTAGCTTACACGGTGTTAGCTATTCTATTGGTTTACTTGTTCATTCGTGTCATTAAGAAAGGTCCGAATGATTCGGATTCCCATGTGGAAGAATCTCACGACCCATTTGATAAGGAGGTTAATTATGTCTCTTAATGAGTTGTGGTTCTTGTTGATTGCCGTATTGTTTATTGGTTTCTTCTTCTTAGAAGGATTTGACTTTGGTGTAGGCATGTCTACAGCCATATTAGCTAAGAATGATTCTGAACGTCGCGTATTAATTAACTCGATCGGTCCCTTCTGGGATGCGAACGAAGTATGGTTGATTACTGCAGGGGGTGCGATGTTCGCAGCCTTCCCACATTGGTATGCGACATTATTTAGTGGGTTCTATACTGCACTTGTGTTTGTGTTATTGGCCTTAATTGGCCGTGGCGTAGCCTTTGAATTTAGAGGTAAAGTAGATTCTGTTACTTGGAAGAAGACTTGGGATGTCGTGATCTTCTTCGGTAGCTTATTGCCACCTTTATTATTCGGTGTTGTATTCGCTTGTCTTATTCAAGGGGTTCCTATTGGAGAAGATATGAATATGAATGCAGGATTTACAGATATCGTGAATAGTTATACCTTGCTTGGAGGAGTAACAGTAGTCGTTCTATGTCTAGTGCATGGATTAA
Organism: Paenibacillus sp. CMAA1364; assembly: GCF_054373195.1. Classification (NCBI taxonomy): domain Bacteria; kingdom Bacillati; phylum Bacillota; class Bacilli; order Caryophanales; family Paenibacillaceae; genus Paenibacillus; species Paenibacillus sp. CMAA1364. The sequence goes on from NZ_JBITNB010000009.1 coordinate 92,909, forward strand.
TGTTCACTACCTTGAGAGTCATAGGGGACTTACAAGATAGAGCACGCGACATGGCTAAGAAGCTACTAATTCCACTTGCTATTCTTTTGGTTGGATTTGCTGTAATGACGTATTACGTAACAGATCTATTCGAAGTACGTGGTGCTATTCTTAGTGTGACTTCTATTGTAGGCGTGATCGTGTATTTCTTAGCAGGATATTTTATTTCTCGCAAAAGAGACGGTTGGGCTTTCAGTATGACGGGTGCTGTGATCATTGTGCTATTCGCTTCCATATTCATCGGATTGTTCCCACGTGTTATGGTTAGCTCGATTAGTGATGCATTTAGCTTGACGATAACCAATGCTGCTTCTGGACAATATTCATTAAAGGTCATGTCCATTGTTGCACTGACGTTACTACCGTTTGTACTTGGATACCAGATTTGGAGTTACTACGTATTCAGTAAACGAGTAAATGCGAAAGATCATATGGAATACTAATGGGTCGTGACCTATTAGGATTCAAAGGCATCAAACCCGTCCTAATGGCGGTGGCACTGCTGACCTTAGTGCAAAGTATATCAATACTGTGGATGGCAAGGGCGTTATCAGAAGTGGTATCTGCCCTCTTTGCCGGAGGGGCATTACAGGACCAACATAAGAGAATAGGCATGTTTCTGCTTGCATTTATCCTCCGACATGTTATTAACTTTGTGCAAACCAAAATAACGTACCGGTATGCTGAGCATACCGGTACGTTATTGCGTAAACAACTGATGGACAAGTTATTTCAACTTGGGCCACGGTTCGCTAAGACACAAGGTACAGGCAAGATTGTAACGTTAGTGTTAGACGGGACATCTAAGTTTAGAGTGTACTTAGAATTGATTATTCCTCGAACGGTTGCAACGGGAATCATACCGGCAGTCATCTTCGTATATGTATTCACGCAGGATGTTCAGTCGGCTATTATTCTATTAGTAACGATGCCTATTCTTATTGTATTTATGATTCTTATCGGGCTGTCATCACGTAAGCAAGTGGATAGTCAGATGCACTCTTATCGTAATTTAGCGAACCACTTCGTGGATTCACTACGTGGGTTAGAGACATTGAAATATTTAGGACGAAGCAAATCTCATATCAGTACAATTGCGACCGTTAGTGATGATTATAGAAAAGCCACAATGCGGACCTTGCGTGTGGCATTCTTATCCTCATTCGCATTAGACTTCTTCACGATGTTATCGGTAGCTTCAGTTGCCGTGAGTCTAGGATTACGTCTGGTCAATGGCGATATGATGCTTGTAACAGGGTTAACAATTCTTGTGTTAGCACCAGAATATTTCATGCCGATTCGAATGGTTGGAGCTGATTATCATGCTACATTGAATGGGAAAGAGGCTGGAGAAGCTATTCAAGCTATCATCGATATGCCGATTGAACAATCAGATCTCACTTTACCGGTGGGATTTACGTATGCCTGGGATGAGAACAGTCAATTATCATTATCTAAAGTTCAAGTGCAGCATGAAGCGGATGGTCCACATTCTTTACAAGATGTGACCATGCACGTTCATGGCATGAAGAAGATTGGTATTATCGGTGAGAGCGGAGCGGGTAAATCAACGTTAATTGATGTGCTAAGTGGATTCCTAAGACCAACTTCAGGCAACATCAAGTTGAATGGACAAGAGCTTTCTGCACTGACAGATATCGCGTGGCAGAATCAAATGACGTATATTCCACAAAGTCCATATCTATTTAGCAGCAGTCTATCGGATAATGTGAAGTTCTATACACCTGAGGCAAGTCAGCACCAAGTGGAGCAAGCGATTATGAATGCTGGATTAGCCGATCTTGTGAAATCATTACCTAACGGTTATGCCGAAATGATTGGTGGTGGGGGTCGAGCATTGAGTGGTGGGCAAGCCCAAAGGGTAGCGCTCGCACGCGCCTTCCTAAGCGATCGTCCAGTTATTTTGTTAGATGAGCCGACAGCACATTTAGACATTGAGACCGAATATGAACTGAAGGAGACGATGTTGTCTCTTTTTGAAGGGAAGCTCGTATTCTTAGCTACGCATCGTCTACACTGGATGCCAGACATGGATCAGATTATTGTTATGGATCAAGGTAGGGTCGCTGAGATCGGAACACATGAAGAACTACTAACTACTAAAGGTGTGTATTATTCATTAATTACGACACAGTTGGAGGGTGTGCAATGAGACGTGAAGAATGGTTGAAGCCTTATATTACTTCGCACTTCTGGCGGTTTGTAATCATTGTAGCCTTGGGTGCCTTGACGTTACTCACGGCGAGTAGCCTAATGTTCTCATCGGGTTATCTCATCTCAAAAGCAGCCCTACGGCCAGAGAATATCTTGATGGTTTATGTACAGATCGTTATCGTTAGAACGTTTGGAACGAGTCGTTCTGTCGTTCATTATGTGGAGCGATTGGTTGGACATGATACCATCCTAAGAATTCTATCGAAGATGCGTGTACAGTTATATCGTATTCTAGAACCTCAAGCGTTATTTATTTCATCTCGATTCCGTACTGGCGATATTCTCGGTATTCTTGCTGAGGATATTGAGAAGCTACAGGATGTATACTTACGTACGATCTTTCCCATTTTAGTTGCTCTAGTCTTGTATAGCGTATCTATTATCGCTCTGGGGCAATTTGATGTGCAATTCGCATTGTTTATGGCACTTTACCTTCTCATTCTTATTCTAGTACTACCATGGATCTCATTGTGGCTAACTAAGAAGAAGAACAAGCAATCACAACATAAGCGTGGTCGATTGTACCAGACGCTGACAGATGCTGTATTGGGTATGAGTGATTGGGTGATTAGCGGTAGACCAGCTCAATTCGTAGAACTATACGAAGGCGATGAATTAGAAGTAGCGGATATAGATCGTAAGTTGAGTACTTGGTCGAGATGGCGGAACTTGTTAGGACAGGCTACCGTGGGCATCGCTGTAGTGAGTATTCTCTACTGGTCAGGTCAGCAATATGAAGATGGGTTGATTGCTTCAACCTTGATTGCAGCCTTTGTGCTTGTGACGTTCCCATTAATGGATGCCTTTCTTCCCATATCCGATGCTGTTGAGAAAATCCCGCGTTACCAGGGGTCCTTCGACCGTTTGACAGAGATTGGAGATGCAGGTGAACAGCATACGGGAAATGTTCAACATGATGTTGCTGATTCAACTGGGAATCCTTCTTCTATGGTAGCGATTAGTGAAGAAGCTATGTTACAAGCTAGAATGGATACACATATCAAGATCGACCATGCCTCTTATCGGTATGGTGAAGCTTTAGACTGGTCTTTCCAAGACATCACACTAGATGTTCCACAAGGCAAGAGAGTGGCTATCATAGGGCGTAGCGGTGCTGGGAAGTCTACGTTGTTGAAGTTGATCCAAGGCGCGGTCGTTGCGCAAGAGGGTAGTGCAACCATTCAGGGGAACGATGCGAGTCGATTTGGGGAGCATATACCAAGTCTCATTGCTGTACTGAACCAAAGCCCGCATTTATTCGATACATCCGTAACGAATAATATACGATTGGGTAAAATGGATGCGTCTGACGAGGAAATACGTGAAGTAGCTAAGAAAGTAAGAATGGATCAACTGATTGAATCGCTTCCCAAAGGGTACAAGACAGCTATGCATGAGACAGGGCAACGATTCTCAGGTGGAGAACGACAACGTATCGCGTTAGCGCGTGTTCTGCTTCAAGATACGCCTGTTGTCATATTAGATGAACCTACCGTTGGGCTTGACCCACGAACGGAGAATGAACTCCTCTCAACGATCTTTGAGACGCTTAAGGGCAAATCGCTGATTTGGGTAACACATCATCTAGTAGGCGCAGAACATATGGATGAGATCATCTTTATGGAGCATGGGAAGATTGAGATGAGAGGTACGCATGCAGAACTGATGGAGAACTATCCTCGTTACCGTAATCTTTATCATCTCGATCGACCGAAGTCTTTCTTTGAAGCTTAGGGGTATTGCGATGAGTGACAATGATCAACGGTGGACAATGGTGCTCAATGGTGCTCAATGGTGCTCAATGGTGCTCAATGGTGCTGAACGATGGATAAAGGCGCTCAGTGATGGATAATACGCTCAGTGATGACATCGATATGGTCGATGATGTCCAACATTGACCTCGAGAAGTCCTATCTGGCTAGTGCTCGCTTTAGTTGCAAAAAGGACAGTTAATTTGAGGGTAACCTAACAATAGTAGATATTAGTTGCATAGAGCGCATCTAATTTTTGGAATTCCACCATAGTTGTCAGTTTTGAGAATTTTAGCATCACTTTATGCAACTATTTATCGTGAATGGCGTCATTCCCCGCGAATAAGTGCATTTTTTACAACTAATGTACTGACAATGCGGTGGATTGCGGGTTAATATAGCTTGCTAGTTGCCGCATAACAGGTGGAGTGGACCAGCTCAATGCTTTACAATATGGGTTCATTAATTGCATTAGCAACACGAAGACCGTCCAGCATTGCTGGACGGTCTTTTGAATACTAGGGATCTATACGATGACTATTCCTTCGGATGAATCATGTACTCTGGTCTTACAATCTCATCGAACTGAGCTTCTGTTAATAGATTGCTTCGTAAAGTCGCTTCCTTCAGGGTTAGACCCTCTTGATGTGCTAACTTGGCAACCGATGCTGCATTCTCATATCCAATATGTGGGTTAAGAGCTGTAACAAGCATAAGCGATTGCTCTAGATTACGCTGTATGATGGCATGATTTGGTTCAATCCCAATGGCACAATTATCATTGAATGATCTTATAGCATCGCTTAAGAGTTCCACGGATTGAAGGAAATTATAAATAATGACTGGTTTAAACACATTGAGTTCGAAGTTACCTTGACTTGCTGCGAATCCAATTGCCGCATCGTTACCCATTACTTGGCATACGACCATTGTTAAGGCTTCACTTTGTGTTGGATTCACTTTGCCGGGCATAATGGAGCTTCCGGGTTCATTGGCTGGAATAATCAGCTCACCAATGCCGCAACGAGGACCACTGGCTAACCATCTGACATCGTTGGCAATCTTCATAAGATCAGCGGCAAGCGCTTTCACTGCGCCGTGAACATAGACGAGTTCATCATGGCTTGTGAGCGAATGGAATTTGTTGCTTGCTGAAGTGAACGTCTTACCCGTAATTGTACTAATTTCTTCAGCGACCATGTCACCGAATTTAGGGTGGGCGTTAATTCCCGTTCCAACGGCTGTACCACCAATGGCAAGTTCTCGCACATATTCAACACTTTGCTGAATCATGGTCTCCGTCTTCTCAAGCATACGATACCAACCACTAACTTCCTGACCTAATGTAATCGGAGTGGCATCTTGTAGATGTGTTCTTCCAATCTTAATGATGTCTTGGAATTGCTCCACTTGCGAGTGGAATGTCTGTTTGAGCCGTGCTAGAGATGGTAGTAATTGATCTTCTACGGCAATGAGCGCAGCCATATGCATGGCTGTTGGGAATGTATCATTTGAACTTTGTGATTTGTTGACATCATCATTAGGATGAATGCGCAGTGGACTGTCTCTCAGAGCTAGAAGTTGATTGGCACGGTTGGCAATGACTTCATTGACGTTCATATTGGACTGAGTACCACTACCGGTCTGCCATACAGCCAGTGGGAAGTGTTCATCCAGCTTACCATCAATAATTTCGTTAGCGGCCTCAACGATGGCATCCACCTTAATGGGATCCATTGTACCTAATTTGCCATTGGCTATGGCTGCACTTTTCTTTAGAATAGAGAATACGCGGATAAGATTCATTGGCATCTTCTCAGTACCAATTTGAAAGTTCTCAAAACTTCTTTGAGTTTGAGCGGCCCATAACTTGTCCGCAGGCACTTTTATTTCTCCAATTGTATCTTTCTCAATTCTGTATTCCATCTGCACATCGTCCTCCTCCAACATAATCATACCTACATAGGCAATATAACATAATTGTGGGGTGAAGTGGAAAAGCTATTCATCATAGAATGAAGAAAATAATAATAGGTACTATATAATAAGGTTACTGAATGGAAAAGGAGAGAGCATAACCAAATGAAGACTGCAATTATGGTTACGATGGCTGTCGTAATGGTTCTAATGATCATTCTGATATTAGCTAGCCTATACCTATACAAACTAAGTATATTACGAACGAAGAAGGAATTCCTCAGCGCTGATCCGAACTTGATCAAGACTGCCCATCCATGGGAAACGTCAACAGACTGGTTGCAGGAGCAACCTATGCAGACGATTCGAATGCAATCGAATGACGGTTTGCAACTAACAGGTTATTATGTTCCAGCACAGTCAGATACCAATAAGGTCGTGATTCTAGCACATGGATATTCAGGACAGGGTAGGGACATGTCGAACTTCGCCAAAATGTATCAGGGGTTAGGTTATCATGTCTTAATGCCAGATGATAGAGGACACGGTCAGAGCGAGGGGCATTATATTGGCTTCGGTTGGCATGATCGTAAAGATTATCTGCAATGGATTGATTATATTATCGACAGCCAAGGGCAAGATTCACAGATTATTCTGCACGGAATCTCCATGGGTGGATCAACTGTACTGATGGCTAGTGGCGAACCTCTGCCAGAGCAAGTGAAGTGTATTGTTTCTGATTGTGCCTATACATCGGTGAAGGATATTCTAACCTACCAATTAAAGACAATGTATAAGCTACCTGCATTTCCGTTGATACCGATAACGAGCTTAGTATGTAGATTGAGAGCAGGTTATTTCTTTGGCGAGGCATCTGCCTTGGATCAGGTCAGTCGATCGAAGCTTCCGATTCTATTCATTCATGGTGATGAAGATACATTCGTTCCCTATGATATGGTACATCGCTTGTATGCGGCCGCAGGGAATGATAAGGAATTGCTATCCGTCCCTAATGCACAGCATGGGAATGCCTATTTTGCAGATAAAGAAGGATATGGTAACAAGTTAACATCATTTGTAGATCGGTATGTATTCTGAACAAAAGAGTGTTCGTGATTCATGACGGATGTCATGAAATACGAACACTCTTTTATCATAAAGGTTATATATAGTTGTAAAAGATGCAAATGAGCGATGTTATACGAACAAAGTTATGAGTTAGCTATACTGATAGTTACTTTTTGTTATACGCGACTCCAACATGAAGGTATCCATCGGATATACCTGAAAGTCCATCCATTTCTTTTATATCTAAAAAGTTCAGTTTTTCTTTCCAGTCATCCCTCTCTAGGTCTTTTCCTGGTTCGCCATATCTATCAAAGATATAGGTGATGACAGATGCATTAATTTCAGAAGTGCCATTTGTTAAGCGAATCCAATCGGATGGGATGACAATTTGATTACTTGATTCAGTCATTTTATTGTTGGAAAAATTAAATATTAATTCAGACCCTTCATTCTTAACTACCACAGTTTTCTTCTTACCATCCCATGATAATGAATCAACGTAACCATTAAACAAATCCTTTAGTGGAATATACTTGGAGTTATAAGTGTGTTTTTTATGATTTGTACCTTGTATAATATCCAAGCTTAATTTCGTGAGCGTTGGCTTATAGAGACTCTCTGCTCTTTTGACAATGGAATCATTACTAGTCGCTGCAGTTGCGGAGTTAGTTATGAAAATTAACATTAAAAAAAGTAAAGATAAAGTTGATAGGGACTTTCTCATTTTAATCTCTCCTCATTATTTAACGTGATTATATTATATAACGTCAAATGATTACAAAGGTTATATTTATTATTGTAGATTAGTGGTGTCTATTTTAATTGTTTGAGTTGGCAAACTACCCGACTTGGTTATGGTGGAAGCAGGTGTATCAGAAGTGCCAAATGTTTTTCCGTTATAAACATGACTGCTTAGGGTAGCTAAATTAGCCGTAGTGCCGTTGGTTTGTGTTACCTCCGTTCCTGAATAAGTTACGGTTACTTTTTCTATATTCGTACCAGTATAATTCTCTTTTGCTAAAGCCGTAACTCTCTTAACACACATGTAGGACTGTTCTGTACTAGTTAGGGATTTTGTATAATAGAAGTAGATATATTGGCTTCCACCAGCGGTTGTTCCATTAACGAAATATTTAAATTGTGAGGATGTAGCATCGTATAAAAGGTTACTTATAAGAGATGTTCCTGCAAGATATCTTGCTGGAAGAACTCCACCAGTATTTTCAGGAATGGCATTTTTCACCAGGCCTTTGGGACGAATAATTGCCGTATAATTATTGTTAGCATTGCTGTATTGTACGCCTCCCTCAATTTTGTAACCATCCGGTGAGCTCGGTAAAGCAATAGTTGTTCGAATACCTTTATAACCAACAGGAGTTACCTGTCTAGCAAAAGCACCGGTATTAGAACCAAGAATAGTTCCATCCACTGCTTGAATTCCGATACTTTTATTTGAAGTGGCTGGATATTGATTTAAGTCCAACGTATTGACAACTTCACCATTCTTATCATAAACGAAACCATTATCATCCATTGTATAAATATAAGCATTATCTAACTAAGCCTTCAAATAATGCTTTAACCCCATCTTTAATGTCTTGAGAATCGATCCTACTTAATAGTTCGTTGTTCATGTTAATATCATACTCATTTAAATAAGTAGCTTGTTCTTCAGTATTTAATTTTTCAAATTCATTTACATGATAATTCACCTGGTTAATACGTTCCTCGTTAATTTGTTGTCTAATAGCATCTTTGTCTAGAGGGAGGGGACCTTCTTCCGCTTTCACTGTCATACTTAATGGGCTAATTCCTAACACTAAAACTAGAGTGGCAAGAGCTAAATACCTTTTCATTAAAACTCCTCCTAATAATTGTAATTGGAAACGTATTAAAGTTATCACTCTATTAATATGTTGTAAAGAAAAGTTGAGAGCGTAAAATATTATGTGTAAATAGATAAATAGAAAAAGGAAGACCTTTTCTTATAGAATTGAGTTACCACACAAAATTCGCAATGAAAGAGGTCTTCCCTATGAACCATTTGCTAGAGACCGAACTTACAGCATTTCTAGACCATGAAAAATATGACCGAACTGGTGCGAATTCAGGCAACTCTCGTAATGTTGGCTACCCTCGTACGCTTCACACCGAATATGGAGACTTGCAGCTAAACATTCCTCGAGATCACAATGGAGAGTTTAAGCAGCAGACTGTTGTGACATATAAGCGTTCCAATCACACACTAAGGAAGCCGTCTACATTGCCGTGCGAATTCGTGAGGATGGCTCCAAAGAAATACTCACGTATGCTGTCGCACCAACCGAATCAGCTTACATCTGGAAAGAACTTCTCCAGGACGTGAAACAGCGTGGTACGGACCAAATCCTTCTGTTTATCTCCGATGGACCGACAGGTATTGCGAATGCGATTCAGGAGAGCTATCCGCAAGCCAAGTACCAAACGTGCTGTGTTCATTTAGCTCGTAATATCGCTCATAAAGTTCGCGTGTGCGATCGAGCAGGAATCTGTGAAGACTTCAAATCCGTCTATCGATCAGATGATGAAGCTGGTAAGTTAGCTCTCACAGCCTTCTGTGACAAGTGGAATGCAATGTATCCTAAGGTTGTTAAGTCCCTACAAGACAACCCCTATATCTTCACGTTCTACAGCTTTCCTAAGCCCATCTGGAGAAGTATTTATTCGACCAATTTAATCGAATCGTTTAACAAACAGATTAAGAAATATACGAAGCGTAAAGAACAGTTCCCACATGAAGAAGCTTTAGAGAAGTTCTTGGTTTCACAGTTTGAGGGCTACAACCAACGCTTTGCTACCCGTTGCCACATTGGCTTTGATCAAGCTCGATCGGAACTTCTAGCAATGTTCTCTAACAAAAACTAAGCCAACTTTTACAAGAGAGGTATATTTTCATTTACACAAACTTCTTGACGCTCCCTCCTAATCACATGAAATTAATAATAATTTATACATCATTTGTAGATCGGTATGTATTCTGAACAAAAGAGTGTTCGTGATTCATGACGGATGTCATGAAATACGAACACTCTTTTATCAATATATCCTACTTCCGATCCGGTAACTGGCTAACATAGCTATCTGATAAGTGAAGAAGCTTCAAGGCTCGTTCATATTCAGCTTCTGTTGCATCTTGCGGATTGCCCTTTTCGCTGGCAAAAGGGTAGTGGGTTCCATCGGCGTACCCGTTACCTGGAAGGAACAAGGCATTGTCACTGATGAAGGAACCGGACGGAAGATAGTATCTCTGGGGTAGTAGGTTATCGTTGTGGTTAAGTAAATCTTCACCGAAGTGAATCTGATCTTCCAATGATGCGCCAACCAGATTAGCGATAGTTGGCATCACATCCACTTGCCCACCTAATGACGGTACAATGGTAGGTGTAACAACACCAGTACCGTTAATCATTAGTGGGATATTTAACATATCTACATAATTGTATTCGTGTCCGTAGATTTCTTGCATTAATTCTTTATCCTTACGCTCTAAGGAATACATAGGCAGACCCATATGATCGCCATAAGTTACGATTAAGCTATTATCCCAAACACCGCTCTTCTTCAAATCTTCGATGAACAGGCCCAGTGCGTAATCCGCGTAATTCTGTGAACGGATATAATCCCCAACGAATGTATCTTCATACCGCTCTGGCAATGTCATTTGGTATTTGTCCTCTGGGATGGTAAAAGGGTGATGAGCCGTCATCGAAATGACTTGCGCATAGAATGGTGCGTCTGCTTCATCCATCTCTTGAAGTTTAGCAGCGGTTTTGTTATATAACACTTCATCGGAAGCACCGAAGAACACAACATCTTCACCCTCGAAGAATTCTTGTGCATAATAATGATCGAATCCAAGTGCCGCATATAACTCTCTACGATTCCAGAACTCTACATTATTCGTATGAAATGTGGCACTCTCATATCCAAGCTCTTTCAATAATTTAGGTAGGCTCGGTAATTCTTTGTTGGCATAGTTCTGGGTAGCAGCACCCTTAGGTGGAATATAGAAGGAAGTGTTCACAACAAACTCTGCGTCAGATGTGTTTCCTTGGCCGACCTGTTGATAGAAGTTAGGGAAGTAGAGGCCATCTTGAGCAAGGCGATTCATAGTTGGTGTAATTTCTTGTCCATCAATTGTGAGATTCATTAGGAAGTTCTGAAAGGATTCCATTTGAATAATAATGATATTCTTACCTTGTGCCACCTGCCAGTAGGCTGGGGCTACAGCGTAAGTCGATTCTTTTAGCTGATCAATCGATTCTTGAGTAATCTCATCCCTTGGTGTCCACTGCGTATCGTCTTTCGATAGAATCGTATATGCCTCATAGCTTAGAATGCCCATCTCTTGCGCTTGTGTAATTTCATTCATGCTTGCACGATTAGGAAGAACGTTAAATAGGCATACTACGAATGAGGCTATAAATACAATAGATATCCATTTATTTTTACGAGGGATGGATATGTGCGACTTCCAGGTTTTGAATTTCTTGTTACGTAAGGACAATCCAAAGAACAAGATAATATCTGTAAAGATAAATAAGTAATAAGGAGCAAGTAAGGAAAAGACGCTATTACTTACTGCCGTAACCTGATTAACTTGTTCTAACGCATGATAAGTGGCGATGACACCATAATATTTATAATACATAATAACCGCAAAGAATATGGATGTGACCAATAGATTGATGATCATATAATAGTTCAGCTTACGCTTGCTAGCGAACCATTCGACTAGACTGAACAAGATCCAAATGAATGGAAGTTCAGTGACAAATAGCTTCCACGGAAGTGGATCTCCAAAAGTTACAACCCACGTCAAATAGCCCTTAAGCAATAGAATAATGGAGAATAATACAAAAGGTTTTCTTAACAATGGTTTAGATAAGATGGGAGAAGACATATTCATAACTTCCTTCCAAAGGTTAATAAATAGAACAAAAGGGAATTTAGAAAAAGACCCCCCATATGATTATGCTCGCTCAAATTCAAGAAGTCAAAAAAGGCATCCCACCAACCAGCATGTGTGCTGATTGTGGAATGCCTTTCTTTGGTTAAGAAATGATTAAATGACACCTTGAGCTAACATAGCGTCGGCAACTTTAGTGAATCCAGCAATGTTGGCACCTACGACAAGGTTACCTTCATATCCGTAGGCTTCAGCTGCTTCAGCACAGTTCTTATAAATATCGATCATGATCTCATGTAGTTTGTTATCCACTTGTTCAAAGGTCCAAGCCAATCTCATACTATTCTGAGACATCTCAAGTGCGGATACGGCAACTCCACCAGCATTCGCTGCTTTAGCAGGTCCAAAGAGAATACCATTCTCAAGGAATACATCAATGGCAGCTAATGTAGATGGCATGTTTGCACCTTCAGCTACAGCTTTTACACCATTCTTCACAAGTAATTTAGCTGCTTCCTCGTCAATTTCATTCTGAGTCGCACAAGGAAGGGCAATATCGCAAGGAATCGTCCAGATGCCTTCACACCCCGGATGGAAGGTAGCGTTTGGATGCTCTTTGATATATTCGCTGATACGTTCACGATCGACTTCTTTAATTCTTTGAACGGTTTCTAAGTTGATCCCATCTGGATCATATACATAACCGTCAGAGTCACTACATGCAACTACTTTCGCACCGAATTGAGTCGCTTTTTCAATGGCATAAATGGCCACATTTCCTGAACCAGATACGACAACCGTGCTACCTTCCATCGTTAGTGATTGAGCTTGTAGCATTTCATTTACGAAATATACCGTACCGTAACCTGTTGCTTCTGGACGAGCTAAGCTACCGCCGTAAGTAATTCCTTTACCTGTTAGAACACCAGCTTGGTTACCGCCATGGATTCTCTTGTATTGTCCGAACATGTATCCGATTTCTCTAGCTCCGACACCGATATCACCAGCTGGGACGTCTGTATCTGGACCAATATATTTATAAAGTTCTGTCATGAAGCTTTGAGTGAATCTCATGATTTCACCATCTGATTTTCCTTTAGGATTGAAATCCGATCCACCCTTACCTCCACCAATAGGTTGACCTGTAAGTGAGTTTTTGAATGTCTGTTCAAATCCTAGAAATTTGATAATACTTGAGTTCACGGATGGATGGAAGCGAAGTCCACCTTTGTAAGGTCCGATAGCACTATTGAACTGAACTCGGTAACCACGGCTAACTCTTACTTTACCTACATCATTTACCCAAGGTACTCTAAACGAGATAAGTCTTTCGGGCTCAACTAGTCTTTCTAAAATGCCGCCTGTGATATACTTCGGATGTCTCGCTAACACTGGAACAAGAGAATCCAATATTTCCTTTACCGCTTGATGAAATTCCAATTCATGTGGATTTCTCATTTGTACCGTTTCAAACATGTGATTCACATATTGCTTAGCCACTACCTCAGATGGTTCGTTTACCCTTAAAAAAGTCATAATAGCATCTCTCCTCAATACGTTTTATTTTCTCTATTTGTTAGTGAAATTATACACTTTTTAAGGGGTACTACAACACTATTACTTGATATTTAGCCATTTGATTTTTTTATTGGCATGTAACGGTTTCTTTTATGCAACCTGAATAACGTAAGGTATACAAGGGAATTTCGTGATATAATAGCGCTATCAATAGTAATAAGTAATAAGTTGAGACCGAGTATATTAATACATAATTATGTGTATAAATTCCCGAGGTGATGCTGTGAGTGAATGAATATGTAAATCCCCAAGGTAAGTTCAATTGTATAATTTATATGATAAAAGTGATGTGACTTATGCTGTTTATGCCGTTAAAAAAGAGAATGAATGAAATGAATATATCAATGAATGTCGAAAGGAAGATATCATATGAAACAATTGCGAATAGGTATAATTGGCACGGGATGGTTCTCCCAAGTTCATGCGGATCACTTAATGGCTATGGAAGGTGTAAAGCTTCAAGCTATATGTGGCAGTCATGTGGACAAGGGGATACAAATGGCCAGCAAATATGGAGCGATTGGATACGGGGACCTTACGATGATGTTGGAATCCGAACAACTGGATGCTGTATATATCTGTGTTCCACCGATGGCACATGGTGTGATCGAAGAAGAATTAATTAAGAGGGGAATTCCCTTTCTAGTGGAGAAGCCCATTGGAATTAATGCTGAACTACCTCGTCATCTATTAACACAGATTGAAGCTAAATCACTTATGACCTCCGTAGGCTATCATCTTCGGTACCATGATACTGTCGATCAGATGAGACAATTACTTCGTGAGCAGAAGGTCGGTATGGCCTTAGGGCAATGGATGGATAGCATGCCAGGTGTGGCATGGTGGAGACGTCAAGAGGGATCAGGTGGACAATTCATTGAACAGACAACACATATTGTAGATATGCTGCGATATTGTCTAGGTGATGTTGAAGAAGTGTATGCGATGTATGGTAATCGTGTGATACATGAGCAACATGATCATGTGGGTGTACCAGATGTCGGAACAGTAACGCTTAAACTAAGGAGCGGAATCATTGCTAATGTATCTAATACATGTGTTCTCCCACCTCAGGTGGGTAACTCCGGAATCACATTCTACACAGATGAGGGAATACTAGATTGGAATGTGGGCGAATTGAAGGTTACGACACAGAATAAGACTACGACATATAGCAATAGGAGTAATCCGTATCAAGTGGAGAGCAGCGCATTCATTGAAGCATTACGATCAGGCGATTGCTCCGGCATACGTTCTAATTATGCCGATGCATTCAAGACGCAATTGGTTACCCATGCAGCATTCGAATCTGCGAGTACAGGCTTACCTGTAAAAATTCAGTATTAATGTATTAGTAACATCGACATGAGCGATGGTGCTATACCTAAGGTGATTAAGGCAGCTAGAATCATAGAGATGCTTGAAATCGTACCACTCAGTGAACTAAGCTCAAATGCTTGTGATGTTCCCATGCCATGAGCACTTGTACCAAGTAAGATCCCTCTAGCCACTTCATTGTCAAAATGAAACCATCTTACAACAGACGGCCCCATCATTGTCCCAAGCAGTCCAGTCATGATGACGAATACGGCTGTTATATTAGGAACGCCCCCGATAACCTCTGATACGTTGATCGCAATTGGTGTTGTAATGGAACGTGGAACGAGGCTGGTGACAAGTGAATTGCTGAGATGCATCCATTTTGCAAGAAAGATAGATGAGATCATAGCTGTAATAGAACCAACGAGTACGCTGACGATAATCTCGACGGCGTGCTTTTTTAATACTTTAAAATGCTTATACAAAGGAACAGCAAATGCGACGGTCGCAGGTTGCAACAATTTGGTAAGCCATTGTCCCCCGGTATTATAGGATTCATAGGGTAATCCTACGGAGAGAAGGAAGATAACAAGAACTAAAGGAGTAATCAATAAAGGTGACAGATACACTTTAGGCCATTTCTTATAAATATATTTAACGGAATAATAAACACTAAGCGTTAAGATAAGGTATAGTACGGCAGTCATCATGAAGCACTTCCATTTCGAATGCTCTTGTTGAATACTACTTTATTCGTGGTAGACACTTGTTTTTTTGAACTTCTAATCTTTGAAATTCTACTTGCCATGAGGCCAGTGCTGACCATGACAATAAACGTACTCATGATGACAACAAGTAAGATCTGAAGGCCATCACTCTTAAGCATTGGAATATATTTCATCACGCCAACGGCTGCCGGAATGAAGAATAGAAGTAATTCTGCTAGTAGCCATGTCGCTCCGATATCGATCCATTCTAAACGCACGATATGTGTCTCGAGCAATATGAAGATCACTAGGATACCCACTATGCTTCCAGGTATGTTCCATCCTAGCCAGTGTGTTAATTGATTCATCAGCATGGAGAAGCACATTAAAGCTGCTACCTGCACGATTCCTTTTAGCATATTTCTCATGTGAATCTCCCCTTTCATTTATAATGAAAATTTTACATGACATTCTTTCATAGGTAAAATGAATATATAGAATGACTATCATTCCAATATGGAATGTACATAAGGAGCGAAACCACCAATGGATATACGGCAACTCCAATATTTCATGGAAGTAGCACACCACAAGAGTTTTACGAAAGCGGCAGAAGTACTGTACATCACGCAGCCAACGATCAGCAAGACGATTAAGAATATGGAAGAAGAATTCGATATCGTATTATTTGATCGTTCCAATAAAAAGATCGCATTGACGGACGCCGGAAAGATTATGTATGAACAAGGCCGTCAGATTGTGAAGTCCTTCCAGAACCTTTCATCTGAACTACAAGATTTACAGAACTTGAAAAAGGGACATATCCGAATTGGCTTGCCCCCCATGGTAGGTTCTAGCTTCTTCCCAGAAGTGATTGGACAGTTCCATGAACAATACCCCGATGTCACCATTCAAATCTTTGAGGATGGGGCTAAAAAAGTAGAAGTTGATGTAGAGAGCGGATTGTTAGATATAGGTGTGACGGTATTGCCGACGAACCTCGATCTCTTCCATTCGTTTACTTTTGTGGAGGAAAAGTTAATGCTGCTAGTCCATCCAACACATGCTTTAGCACAACAAGATACCGTTTCACTAAAGGCACTCGAAGGCGAACCATTCGTATTATTCAGGGAAGACTTTGCGATGCACGATCGCATTATTACTGAATGTGTTCGATTGGGATTTCAACCACATGTTGTCTATGAGAGCTCGCAGTGGGATTTAATAAGTGGTATGGTTGCTGCCAATCTAGGCATCGCCCTGCTTCCAGAGACGATCTGTGATGAAGTAGATCAATCTCGTATCCGCATCATCCCACTTGTGAATCCAACAATCCCATGGCAATTGGGGATGATCTGGCGTAAGGAACGTTATCAGTCTTTTGCAGCACAGGAATGGATAAATTTCACACAGAGTATTCTGACGGGCAATCGTGATACTAAGGAAGAGTAGTGGAAGTCACGTGCTCTATATTTGAGATGAGAACTTAAACTTGACATCGGATTTCGGATGGATTTATAATACGTAGGCAACCTAATTGTTTGGTTACCTATCTAATTTATATATAAGGAGGATTATGACTTCTCATTATGGAAATATCAACGGCTCAAAAGTTGTTTGTAGCAATGAAGAGGTTGAACAAGGCGGAATATAGAAACCGTTCAATCTCAGGTGTTAAGCATAGCGAGATGATTCTAATGTTCTATGTTAAGAAGACGGCAAAGGCAAATGATGTTGGCATAAGAGTGTCCGAGATTAGCGGATTATTGGGGGTGACCTCACCTACCGTGACCCAGTTACTGAATTCGTTAGAGACCAAAGGCTGGATTGAACGAACTATGGATCAGAAAGATCGTAGAGCGGTTAGGATTAAGCTTACAGCTGAGGGTGAGGATGTTATCCAGAATGCGATACAAGTGACTGAAGTATCTATGAATGAGTTAATTCAGTATCTTGGGCAAGATGATAGTGAGCAACTTATAGAGCTTTTAACGAAGGCTTACCAATTCTATGAGCAGAAAGATACCAACTTGAACCAGAGCGGGGATGAACATTTATGCTAAAAATATTTAAAAATTTAAGTCCCTATCGGCTTCCGATTGCACTTGTACTACTACTTGTCTTCATTCAATCATTATCCGATCTATATTTACCAACATTGATGGCGGATATTGTGGATAAAGGGATTGTGCATGAGAATATCCCGTATATTTGGAAGATTGGTGGAATCATGTTGTTAGTCACAGCAGTTGGTGCCATATCGTCTGTTGCGGCAAGTTATTTCTCTTCGCGAGTAGCCGTGGGCTTCGGGCAGAAATTACGTAGTAAGGTATTCCGTCATGTCCAGAATTTCTCCTTGCAGGAATTCGATAAGATTGGAACGGCATCATTGATTACTCGAACTACGAACGACATCAACCAAGTGCAACAAGTACTAATCATGTTGCTACGTATGATGGTTAGTGCACCGCTGATGTGTATTGGTGGTATTATTATGGCGGTCAATAGAGATGCTAAGCTATCTCTTGTTATTGTATTCGTTATACCAGTGTTGCTTGGGTCAATCGCTATTATCGCACTTAAAGGGCTACCTTTATTCAAAGCGATGCAGGTCAAATTAGATACATTGAACCGTGTTCTACGTGAGAATCTTACCGGGATGCGAGTGATTCGCTCGTTCAATCGTACGAATTATGAAACGAAGCGATTTAATGAAGCGAATGTTGATTTAACGAATACAGCCATCAAAGTAAATAAAATCATGGCGGCGATGATGCCAATTATGATGCTTGTCATGAACTTTGCAACAATTGCTATCGTTTGGTTCGGCGGAATTCGTATCAGTAATGGTGAGATGCAGGTCGGTTCGTTGATGGCATTCATACAATATGCCATGCAAATTATGTTCTCGCTTATTATGTTATCTGTTATCTTCGTTATTGTCCCTCGTGCGTCTGCTTCAGCAACACGGATTAACGAAGTGTTGGATATGGCTCCAGAAATCAATGATCCAGCACAACCTAAGCAAGCGAATCGTGAACATGGATTCTTGAAATTCGAGGACGTCACTTTTCACTATCCAGGAGCGGAACAACCGGCTATTCATCACATTTCATTTGAAGCGGGGCCCGGTGAGACAACAGCGATTATTGGGGGTACGGGTTCAGGTAAGTCCACATTACTTAGTATGATCCCACGTTTCTATGATGTGAGTAGTGGTAGAGTGCTTATTGATGGCGTAGATGTTCGAGAGCTATCCCAAGAACAATTACGAGCTAAGATCGGATATGTTCCACAGAAATCGGTTCTTTTTACAGGAACAATTGCGGATAATATACGCTACGGTAAGCAAGATGCTAGCGATGCTGAGATTCAATTTGCCGCTGATATTGCACAGGCAACAGAATTTATAACAAGTATGAAGGATGGCTTCTTGTCTGAGATTGCCCAAGGGGGCAGTAACGTATCTGGTGGACAGAAGCAAAGACTATCCATTGCTCGTGCACTTGTACGTAAGCCAGAAGTCTACGTGTTTGATGATAGCTTCTCTGCACTTGATTTCAAGACGGACGCTAAGCTTCGTGCTGGACTGAAAGAAATCACGACAGATGCTACAGTGCTATTAGTGGCTCAAAGGGTGAGTACAGTAATGGATGCGGATCGTATTATTGTATTGGATGAAGGAACGATTGTCGGAATAGGTACACATAGCGAATTGATGAATACCTGTGATGTTTATCGTGAAATTGTATCCTCACAGCTATCAGAGGAGGAAAGTGCATGAGTGATCATCATGGAAATAACCAATCTTCACATGGAAATAGACGAGGCGGACCAAGACCTGGTGGCGGTCATCCTGGTGGACCACCTGGCATGGTCATACCCGGTGAGAAAGCAAAAAACTTTAAAGGTTCTTTACGAAGATTGATCCGTTATTTAGAACCTCGGAAAGTCGTCTTAGCATTTATTCTTTTAATGGCTATTCTCAGTACCTTATTTAGTATCGTAAGCCCTAAGATACTTGGTGAGGCAACAACGAAGTTGTTCGAAGGTATCATGGTACCCGGAGCGGAGATTGATTTCGATTTCATTACTCATATATTGATGCTGTTAGCTGGGTTATATATTATCAGTTCGATATTTAGTTATATACAACAGTACTTGATGGCTGGGGTAGCTCAGAAGGTCGTTCTGGATATGCGTACACAGATTAATAGTAAGTTGTCGCGCCTACCGCTTAAATATTTTGACTCCAAGACACATGGAGAGATCCTTAGCCGCGCTACAAATGATGTGGATAACATCAGTACAACGTTACAACAAAGTTTAACCCAACTGATTACATCCGTAGTCACTATTATTGGTGTTATTGTCATGATGCTGTCGATTAGTCCATGGTTAACATTGATCACCATCGTAACGTTGCCACTTAGTGTGTTAGTAGTAAAAGGTGTTGCATCAAGATCACAGAAATTCTTCAAGGGCCAACAAAAGGCCTTAGGTGATTTAAATGGTCATGTTGAGGAAATGTACACAGGACATAACATTGTCAAAGCTTTTGGTAGGGAAGAACAATCGATGAAAGAGTTCGATACGATCAACGAAAAGCTGTATGAATCGGGTTGGAAGGCGCAATTTCTATCGGGTATGATTATGCCTTTGATGGGTCTGGTTAGTAATCTGGGTTATGTATTAGTCAGTGTCGTAGGTGGAATATTCGTTACCAATAAGACAATCACAATTGGTGATGTTCAGGCATTCATTCAATACACAAGACAGTTCTCACAACCGATTGCTCAAACAGCCAATATTGCCAATGTCATCCAATCTACAATTGCATCTGCTGAGCGTGTATTTGAATTGTTGGATGAAGAAGAAGAAGTTCCAGAACTTCAGAATGCCAAGACGATTCAGTATCCACAAGGTGCAGTCCAATTCGAACATGTGAAATTCGGATATAAGGAAGATGCCATCCTGATTGAGGATATGAATATTGATGTAAGACCAGGTCAGACGATTGCCATTGTTGGACCTACAGGTGCAGGAAAGACAACACTTATTAACCTGCTCATGCGTTTCTATGAGTTAAATGATGGAGCAATTAAGATTGACGGGATCAATATTGCAGATATGAAGCGCGGTGATCTCCGCAGTAAGTTCGGGATGGTGCTACAAGATACTTGGCTCTTTAATGGAACGATAAAGGACAATATTGCGTATGGTCGTGAAGGTGCCACAGAAGAGGAAATCATCCAATCTTCGAAGGCAGCACACGCAGATCATTTTATTCGTACACTGCCAGAAGGTTATAATACGATACTGAATGAAGAAGCCTCCAATATATCTCAAGGTCAGAAGCAACTTCTAACGATTGCGAGAGCCATTCTTGCCAATCCGTCTATTCTTATTCTGGATGAAGCGACGAGCAGTGTGGATACGCGTACAGAGATCCACATTCAGAAGGCGATGAATGAATTGATGAAGGGTAGAACGAGCTTTGTTATTGCCCACAGATTATCTACGATAAAGGACGCGGATCTTATTCTCGTTATGAATCATGGTAGTGTGATTGAGAAGGGGAACCACATTGACTTGCTCCATCAAGGTGGCTTCTATGCAGATTTATATAACAGCCAATTCTCCAAAGGCATTCAACAAGACGTAGGATGAATCATCCAAATGAATGAATATTATACGGTATAAATGAAAGACACCCCGCCCGGAATGTCCCTCTGTACTACAGAGGGGAACATCCAAGCTCGGGGTGTCTCTTTGTGTGAAATAACTCTGATCTTAGACTTTCTTGGATTCCGTATCGCTATAAGCTATCGGCTTGGCGATCCACTCATCTGCTTGTGGTTCAATATCCACGCCATTCTCCATTTTCTTTCTCTCCGCAAGAGAATCACCATCTTTATTCATCTGATTACGGACTTGATCATCGGTTTGATGTTCCAATAGGGTTCCTCCTTTGCCAACACTCGATATTGTCGGTTATGACATGGTTAGAATAACCCATTCATCCCGTTATCATACTAGACTAGTTTCTTTAACGGTTCTTGTGCCGGCCCCTCCATAACACTTCCATCATAACCGAATCTTGAACCGTGACATGGGCAATCCCAAGTACGCTCCGCGTCGTTCCATTCTACTTCGCATCCTAGATGTGTGCAGGTCGTATCAACCATATGAAGATGGCCGTCGGTGTCACGGTAAGCACCAGCTCTTTTACCCTGATGTGTCACCACAGCTCCAACATCCTTCTCAAGTTCATCTGCGGTAGTGTATACAATGCCAATCTTACCCGTAATCATTTCTTTGGCTACATTGGCATTCTGAACGACAAAATTCTTAATGCTTGGATCGGCATTGAAGCGTGATGGATCGAAAAGGTCGGAGTAAAGGTTGTCTCGGCTTTGAATGTGATCCGTAATTAATCTCCCAGCGACTGCACTCGTTGTCATACCCCACTTGGCAAATCCTGTTGCGACATAAATACCTTCGTCTTTGGAAGTCATCTGACCGATGTAGGGAACTTTATCGAGCGTAACTAGATCTTGCGTCGACCAACGATAGGGTATGCCTTGATTCCCTAACAATTTCGTGCCGAACGCCTCTAGATTCTCATAATGTCGGTAGGTGCAAATCCCCTGCCCCGTCTTATGGCTTTCTCCACCAATGAGAACGACCTGTTCTCCATGTAATGATGCAGATCTTAAAGAACGTGTAGGCTCATCGACGCTAATATACATCCCACCTGCAAAAGGCGTCTCTGGTTTCATAGCGAGCACATAGGATCGCTCAGCATGCAGACGTGAGAAGAAGAATCCGCCCCCATCACTGAAGGGGAAATGAGAAGCCGACACCAAATGTTGGCATGTAATGATGTGGTTATCCTGAAGCGTTGTAAGTTTGAATGGACGGCCCCCCTCTAGGCGGTTACTCACTGTTGTATGTTCATAGATCTGCCCACCCTGTTGCACAATGACGTCGACAAGGGATTTTAAATATGCTAAGGGATGAAATTGTGCTTGTCCTGGTAATTTAATAGCTCCTGTCGTATGTAACGATATAGGCATATGATCTACCCACTGGCCTGGAATGCCGAGCTTCTCATAAGCTTTGAATTCTTTGATGAGATCTAATTGTGCTTGATTACTTTCCGCATACAAATAGGCGTCTTCTGATTGCCATTCACATGAGATGTTATGTTCTTGTACGGTTCGTGTAATCCATTGTAAGGCATCATCGTTTGCCCGATAGTATTTGGATGCCTGTCCTTCTCCTAGATGTTGAATCAGTTCGTCATAAATCATATGGTGTTGGGTAGTTACCTTGGCTGTTGTATGCGCAGTTGTCCCTTCTAATATCTGACCCGCATCCAATATAGCAACTTTGTATCCTTCTTTAGTTAGCATATAAGCTGTGGTGATACCTGCAATACCACCGCCAACAATGGCTACATCAACGGTGATGTCCTCCTTTAATGATGGAAATGAAGGTAAATCGGAAGTATCTCTCCATAATGATTCTGGAAATGTAGGTAATTGATGTGTAGTATCTGTGGAATGTTTCACATTAGACTCCTCCAAGTTATGTAGTGTTTAAAATTAGTCTGCCTCATTATTTAAGAATTAGTACTATTTATCTAAAATAGAATAAATTTTAATTTCCTTATGCCTTTTTTTGTCACAATTTATTTCTAAGATGTGGGAATAATGATCTGAATTTTGATAAATGACTGGGTAATAGTACTCAAGCCTGCGTAGACAACCCGATGCAGATAATAAAGGAAAGTTGAGAAAAGTGTCGAATATAATTTTTTATATCTAATTCAATGTAAAAATTTATTTCCAGGAGTGCACTTCATGAATCTAGGTGAGTATTTATTTGTTTTATTACTTGTTGCCACATGTCTAATGCTGTTCATTGCCTATCTTTCATTTAGAAAACGGAAGCTTGCGGTGGCTCAATACAGTGCTCTGATGATGTTAGCCGCATCCTTCTATTCTTTTGGCTATGCGTTCGAAATCATAAGCGAAGATATGGAGGATATAAGATTCTGGTTGAATATTGAATATATTGGCATTCCCTTTATAACCACGTTCTGGCTGATTTTCATTATTCATTTCACGGGATATCAAACCCTAATGAAAAGATGGGTATGGATGCTGCTCTTTGTCATACCGATCCTTACATTCGTATTGCAATTAACAAATGATATACATGACCTCTTTTACGAAAATATACGGATGGACTACAGCTCGAGCATACCGACAGTTAAAACGCTTAAAGGTCCATGGTATTGGGTACATATTGTCTATATTTATATTCAAATCATAGTGGGTATGAGTTTATTCGTGTTGATGTATCTCAAAGCAGTGCCACATGCTCGTAAACAAATCATGATTATGATTCTTGGGGCTATAGCACCGTGGATATCTAACGTGGTCTACCTATTTGGGACTTTTGGATTGCATGTGGATTTTACGCCACTCGGATTCACCTTGTCCGGTGTATTGTACGTGTGGGGTATCTATCAGTTCAACCTTCTTAGATTAGCTCCGATTGCATTGCAAAAGGTGTATGAAACGATGCAAGATGGGGTGGTCTTCCTAGATTATGACAACAATATCATTAATTATAATCAAGCTGCCAAAGAGGTGTTTGAAGAGTTACATCATATTAAAGGGAATAAGAATTCGGCTAGTATTGTATTCTCTAATCATCCAGAGCTATTATCCAAAATCATAATCTTAGAAAATAGCGATAGCCAAATTACAATTAGAAATAAAGGAAAAACGAGTTACTATCATTTGAAGGTGTCGGTCATTTATGATAAAGGCCGAATGGCTTTGGGGATAATGCTTTTATTCAGTGATATTACGCAAACGATAGATTACCAAGAAAGGCTACTATTCAATATTAATCAATTGGCAGAGTTAAATGCTTTTAAAGATAAGTTATTTACCGTGGTTGCCCATGACATCCGTGATCCTCTGGCTGTACTGATTAATTTAACGGAAATACTAGAAGAAGAAATGGAGACGGTTGGTAGTGGGAACATCGAGATATTTCAGGAGGTAAGTGGACAGGTAAGATACACATATACATTAGTTGAAAATTTACTAGATTGGTTTAGGAGTACAAGTGGGGAAGTGATGTCAAATCCGTTGACATGGAACTTGGCGCCGATTGTACAGCAGTTTATTCTTTCCATGAGAATACGTAGCGAAATTAAGGAAATTCGAATTAGCTTCAATATAGATGATGAAATTCAAGTATTTGCGGACAAAGAAATACTCCATTTGATTTTACGGAATCTGCTTTCTAATGCCATTAAGTTTACCAACATCGGCGGGACCATCCATATTGGGGCAACAAGGGACGGGGATCAAGTCGTTATCTCCGTCCGGGATACTGGTGTGGGAATAACCCCAGATATCACGAAGACTCTATTTAGTAGAGCAAATGAGTCACCGACTTCAGGTACGCAAGGGGAAAAGGGCACAGGATTAGGTCTTTTCTTATGCAAAGAGTTTGTTCATCTGAACGGCGGAGCGATCTGGGTAGAGAGTGTCCTGGGTGAGGGGAGCACTTTTTTCTTCTCTCTTCCGGTGAATGAAGCGGGGAGAAATATGAAAATATTAATGGAACGGGAGACAGAGCTATAATGAAAGTCATAATCGTTGATGATGAGAAAGCCATGCACTTGATTATGAGGAAAATGCTTTCCAAAATTCCATACATTGAAGTCATAGGCTCATTTCAGAATACGGACTCCGCATCTTTGTTTTTAATGGATCAACGTGCAGACTTGGCTTTTGTAGATATTAGTATGCCTAATGAGAATGGAATGCAGTTTGCCAAGAGGATGACGCAGACGTGTAACCATCTCCAGATTGTGTTTGTAACCTCTCATAAAGAATATGCTATTGACGCATTCGATATCTTCGCATTGGACTATATCGTTAAGCCAATCTCATTGGAACGGTTGGAGAAGACGGTGAGAAGGGCACTAGCCATTCATCCATTATTGGAAGGTAATAAAGATGTTCTGGATGCTAATCACATCTTTATTTATTGTATGGGTGGAATAGAGGTTCGAAGCGGACAAGGAGGCGGGGTGAAATGGACATCTAGGAAGAGTGCGGAGTTATTCGGATATTTGCTATTTCACCGCGGGAGGATGGTATCGAGAGCAAGACTTATGGAAGATATCTTTGGTGGCATGCCGTCAAAAAATGCAGAGACGTACCTCAATACAACCATTTATCAATTGAGAAAGTCTCTTGAACCGCATGGTTTGAAATCACTGGTGAAATCTAACAGGGACAGCTATGGCATAGATATCGTAGATGAGTATATTGATTTTGTTGAATTCGAGGACAAGCTGAAACAATTTGACTTTATTGACGCTTCAAATCTTGACCAGGCGATTGCGGTTGAGGAACTTTTTGTTGGTGATTTATTTGGTGAGAAGGGTTTTCTATGGGCGTTGAATGATATAGAGCGATTTTCGAGGATGTATGTGGTATTTGTTAAGAAATTAGCAATGACGTTGATGAATTATCGTGATCGAGATTCTGTTACAGTAAGACTCCTTCTTAAACTGCTAGCTCGCAATGAATTGGACGAAGAAGTAATCATATTGCTCTTGAATGCATATGCAGCACAGATGGACAGGGGTTCCTTGATCAGACAATATAGGCAATATGTAAAAGTTCTACGAAAAGAGCTTGGAATTGGCCCATCTGAGAAACTAGTAGTTCTGTATTCTCAACTGCTATCCAATCTTAATAGGGTGTGATAAATAATATATCTATTTTTGTGAACCTGTGAGGCTATACGCCACGCAGGTTTTGTCGTTGTGCGCCCAGCATGGGCGCTATCTATAGGGTGTGAGTCCCGAATGGCGAAGG
>NZ_JBITNB010000010.1:0-61879 GCF_054373195.1 Paenibacillus sp. CMAA1364
TTAACTTTTTATTGTTTTGAGAATGCGGAGAGTCTGTCTTCGCTTGTAGAAAATCCACTTTTGGGACAGCCCCTTGTTTGTTTATTTTCGTGTGATAATTCTTTATATTTATACGTATAGGGTTACTTATGCACTTCGCTCTTTTAAGAACTTAAATACCAATGAGCCGCTGCAGCTAGAATCTCATCTATTTTTTTATTGTAACTCTGTCCTTCTTCCCAATATGGGCCTTGGGTTGGGCTAATAGGTAATTCATTATATAATTCATACATACTTTCATCTTTGAACATGGCAACGGTTTTAGCGTCGATTAAAAGTACAGGTGAGGTATGATTAAGATTCTTTAGCTTTGGCAGTCCACATTCTTCCCTGTGATCCGTTATATACGACAATCTCTCCGTTAAGTAATCCGGAAGTCTCAAGTCTTCACACATGATAGGATTCACTGCAACAGTTCTACTGACCTTAGGATGAATATTGCCTTGAATAGCCCAATTGCCCCCTGAGCTGATCCCGAATAAGTAGATGGATAGTCCTACATATTGTGATGCGGTATATTCAATGAGTTCATTCACAAAAAGATCCCATCTTTGCTGTGTTGCTATGTATTGATCTGTCGTATACGTCTCTCCCTGTCCGGGCCCGTCAAAATTCACTACGATAAAACCCATCCTAGTAAATTTAGCTTCTAATGAGATAGATTCTTCTTTACAGGAATCCATGGGATTAATGATAACAATACAACCTTTAGGTTGTTCAGGGATGCGTATTCTCCCATAGCAATCATGATGATCAAGCTGTATGCTAACCTTCTTAATTTCATATTCTGTGAGCACGTCTGCTTCTTGGTGCATCCATTTGCAAGTATCATACCACTTTTTCTTCTCATCACTCTTCTCAGGGAATATCCACTGAATAAGATAATAATGAATACCTGCTAATCTGTATAGTTGCTCAGCTTCTGAATACAGATCCTGTTGACACAGCCTGTCGGCACGTTGCTTATATATATCAGCGTATTTGCGTAAGATTCCAATCCAATCTTGTAGGCTATTTATTCTCTGTCGCAACTCGCATACTGTTTCTTGGGGAACACCGTTAGCCACCCATCGATCCCAGAATCCTTGAAATAGAAAACTAGTCATTATTGTTTTTTCTATCGTACTGTTACCCATACGCATTGCAGATGCCTCCTTACTTAAGATATACATCCAACGATACTTATCAGCTACGTGTCACATCTATAATCTTGGTTGTAATTAGATGCAATGGGACGATATGATCTACACAGCCCAGTTCGATTGCTGATTTTGGCATGCCATAGACGATACAACTTTCTTTGGATTCTGCAATGGTCGAGTCTGCACCCGCTTGTTTGGCTGCCAGCATTTCACGTGCTCCATCACTCCCCATCCCAGTCATGAGAACAAAGTGTTTCTTGAGCGGCTTTAAATGAGCTATGGATTTGAACAACACGTCCGCTGATGGACGATGTCCATTTACCTTTGGTTCTTGGTTCAGTCTTATAACGTAACCTTTGTTCGTCTTAACAGCGGTCATATGATAATCACCAGGAGCAATATATACGGTTCCGCCCAATATAGGCTGGTTATCTTCACCTTCAATGACACGCACGCCTGACATGCGATTTAATCGCTCAGCTAATGACTTGGTGAACTGTGGTGGCATGTGCTGTACCACCAGAATAGGATATTTGAAGTCCTCAGGAAGAGCGGTAATTACAGTCTCTAGCGCCTTCGGGCCACCTGTCGAAGTTCCAATCGTGATGATTTGATCGAAGTCCTTTATCAGGCCTGTTGATATCTTCTTCGTGTTGATGACATTTGTATTCGCGATCGTTATATTATTGATGATCAGATTTCTTATAGGAATCTGTGCAGCTTGTTTAATCTTAAATATTAACTCTTCCTTAACTTTGAATAAATCGAAGGAATTTGAACCTGACGGTTTAGAGAGGAAATCCACTGCTCCGCATTGAAGTGCCTTTATGGTTTCAGTAGCTCCTTCCTTGGTCAGTGAACTCAACATGACGACTGGTGTTGGACGATGCTCCATAATCTTAGATAAAGCTTGCAACCCATTCATCTCTGGCATTTCAATATCTAATGTGACCACATCGGGCTTGAGTTCCTTCACCATCGCCACAGCTTCCAATCCATTACGAGCCATACCAATCACTTCTAATGTAGAATCTTCTATAATTAGACGGGATATTAATCTGCGCATAAATACCGAGTCGTCTACCACAAGAACCTTTATCTTAGCCATCCCACATACCTCCTAACTCTCATTCATTAACCTAGACACATCAAGGATCAGGGCTACCTTTCCATTACCAAGTATGGTTGAGCCTGCAATGCCATTTATTTTCCCAATATAAGATCCAAGAGATTTAATCACAATCTCTTGATTACCCAATAGTTCATCTACGACTAATGCGATTCTTTTCTCAGCAGATCCCACGATGACTAGTTGAACATATTCCTTATTGTCTTGTGTTCTAGCAATATTGAAACGGTCATGTAACAAAACGACAGGTATAATCTGTTCACGCGACCAGATCACTTGTTGTCCACGAATCGTTTGTATTTCTGCATTAGGAACTCTAACAATCTCAGATATATTACTCATAGGGATGATAAACGTCTGTTCATTTAATTTCACAAGCAGTCCAATAATGATAGCTAGTGTTAATGGAAGCCTGATTTTAAATTTCGTTCCTTGACCGAGCTCTGTCTCTATATCAATCAGCCCATTTAATTTCTCGATATGGCTTCTTACGATATCCATCCCTACACCACGACCAGATATGTCACTCACCATACTTGCTGTTGAGAATCCAGGACGGAAAATAAGATGAACGGCCTCTCGATCTGTTAATGTCGCAGCCTCATCAGCAGTTATAATCCCTTTGCTCACTGCGGACTTCCTCATTCGAGCAGGATCAATCCCTGCACCATCGTCTGCTACTTGGATAATGACTTGATTATCTTCATGCGTTGCTTGTATCAAAAGCGTTCCCTTACGGTCTTTACCCGCTTGTTGCCTCTGATTAGGTAATTCAATGCCATGATCAACTGCATTTCGGATGAGATGGATTAGCGGATCAGCGATCTCCTCAATGAGGGTTCGATCCAGTTCTGTATCCTTGCCCTCCAATACGAGATCAATGTCTTTGCCTAGATCACGGGTTAGATCACGAATCATCCGTGGGAAGCGATTAAATAATTGCTCAATGGGAAGCATCCGCGCCTGCATAACACTTTCTTGCAAATCATCAATAATACGGGTTAAGTGATCCGATATTTGGCTAAGTTCTTCCAAGGAGTCATTTGTGAATTGAACCCTTTGTGTACGCTCCACCTGATCAATGCGGGTATGATCAATCACAAGTTCACCTACAAGGTTCATAAGATGGTCCAGACGTTCGACACTTACCCGAATAGTCTGAGCCTTAGACTTGTCCTTGAATGATGTATCATCTGTCTTAGTTATCTCTTTTGTCTCGATTATGCAGTCGACTGATTCAGCGGTGTCTGTTGTGACAGGTTCAACTCTAACGCTGGTAACATCCGTGAATTCTGATACGAAATGCTGTAACTCTAAGCTACTATAACTTCCTGTATATAAGAATTGAAATTCGAGAGGGATATGTTCTAATTCTTCAATTCCATCGATATTCGGTGTACAGAATAGTACATCGCCTGATGTACTAAGATTAGAGTGGATGACATAGAATCTTGCCCCCCTAATATCACATTCCGTTGAGATTTGAACATGGACCCAATATATTTTAAGGCCATCATCCTCGGCCTCTTTTACTTTCAACATGGTATCCATGGTCAATTCGGGATTCGATAATTCATCTATGGATTGTGGTGTCTCTTCTTTCGTTGAACTTGCAAAAGCTTGAAGCTCAAGAATCACCCTTGATATATCTGTCATCGTGTGATCATCACGCATAATGTCTTTCTGCAATTCTTTTAAACCATCTATAGCTTGAAAAAGAAGGTCGATCATGAAACCAGTCACCTTACGGACCTTCATTCTCACTTGGTCTAATAGGTGTTCCATTTCATGCGTTAATCGCTTCATTTCCTCATAGCCCATTGCTGCTGATGACCCTTTTAAGGTATGCGCTGCACGAAATAGAGCCTGAATAACGATCTCGCTTTCGCCATCTTGCTCTAGTTGTAATATCACTTCGTCCATCAACTGTAGTTGCTCCTCAAGCTCCTCTAGAAAGACGTCTTTATATTCAGATAACATCTAACAGTCACTCCTGTTCGCGAAGCAAGATTTCATTCAGCTCTAATATAGCGACTAGGCCCACTTCAGTAACACCAATACCAACGAAATAAGTCCCATCAATGCCTCCCATACGTTCAGGAGGTGCCTGAATATCAGAGAATGTAGTTACTTTATTTACCGCGTCTACAATGATGCCTACTGCATCCTCTTGATGATTGATGACAATGATACGAGTTCTTCTTGTGTATTCCTTATCTTCAAGATCAAAGAACTTTCTTAGACTAATCACAGGTACGACCCTACCCCTAAGATTGATGACACCTTCGACATATGAAGTCACGCTAGGTATTTGTGTGATGTCCTGAACTTTGATAATCTCATCAATATCTTGAATGCGAATAGCATATTGTTCTTCATTAATTGTAAATTCAATGTATTGCCCTTGTAACGTAGTCTGCATCATCATCCAGAGACCCCTTTCTTTACGAGAGTTGCAATTATACTTTATGTGTCACGATTAATTTAACTTAAAGATAGCTACTAGACCGTTCAACTCTTCTGCTAGCTGTGCTAGGGATTGAGCCGTAGATGCCGTCTCTTCACTGCTTGCTGCCACTTCTTCGGTTGCTGCAGATATACTCTCAATAGATAACATCACCTCAGAAGATTGGGCTGCTTGCTCTTCACTAGCGGCGGCTATCTCTGACACTTTGTAAGCTGTTTCGTTAACCATCGATAATATATGTTCAAAGGCTTCTCCCGTCTTTTGTGAGGACACAACTCCTTCTTCTACTGCCTTAACACTTTGTTGTGTATTCAATTGCATTCCCTTGATAATCGTGGTAATTTGCTTGGTTGCTTCACTACTACGCTCAGCCAATTTCCTAACTTCATCCGCTACGACTGCGAATCCACGTCCTTGGTCCCCTGCTCGAGCTGCTTCAATCGCTGCGTTGAGCGCAAGTAAGTTGGTCTGTTCTGCAATATCGTCGATCACTTCAATAATCTCACCGATCTTGTTCGAATCTCCTACTAGACGTGACATTTGCTCATTCACATTGGTCATACTATCAATAGAGAGTTTAACAACCTTCCCGCCATCCTGAGCGATACTCATCGTCTTATCAGATAACTCAGAAGCTTGCTCAGCGCCTTGAGCAACGGAATTGATGGCGATGGAGAGCTCACCGAACAACTCATTAACAGATTGAGCTGTGCTCGCTTGACTCATACTTCCACTAGCAATTTCCTCTGTGCTCGCTGAGATTTCTTGTGAGGCTGCAGAGACTGTCTCTGCGGATGTTAGAATCCCACCGACAGTTGATCTCAAATTAAGAATCATTTGATTTACTGAACCTGATAGTATACCTATTTCATCTTTTGTATTCTGATTTGAAGTTTCACTCAAATCGCCATCCGCTACTTTACTTAGTAATAACACCAAACGTTTTAATGGTCTGCCAATGACTTGCGAGATAACATATCCCAGACCTATACTAACGATGAAGGCAAGCACAATAACTCCAAATGTAATGACACGTGAGGTATTATAGAGCTTATTCGCTTCTATACTTGCCTCTTCTGCTTGTTTATTATTAAGAAGAATTAACTTCTTGGTGATATGTCCAAATTCGTCTACTGCAGCACTAACGTCACTTGTAAATAAATAATTTACATATTCCTCTGAAGTGATATCGCCCTTACTGAACTCTATGGTACCCTCAATACCTACGTTATACCGATCCCATACAGGAGTGACTGTAGCCAAAATAGCCAATTCCTCCGCGCTCAACTTCTTCTTACCGTATGATTCAATAAGTGCTCCAACTTTATCAATATTAGTATGAATTGAATCGGCATACGCCTTTTTGTCATCCGAATTCTTAGCCATCATGTTAATATCCCGAAGGCTTATTCTATTCAATAGCAGCAATTCATTTGCTTCACTCAGTTCGGTGATTGGCGTTAACTGATTATCATACATATTCTCGATAGATGTATTTAGTTTGTTCATGTTAGCTATAGCATAGAAACCAACTGACGCTAGAATCATAGCAACAATTACAAAAGCAGATATTAATTTTACAGATGTCTTCATATTATAGAACCATTTCATATTTCAACACTCCAATTTCTATTATAATAGTATCTATACTTCCAAAGCCTTTTGGATAGACGTAAGAATACGTTCATCATGGAAAGGCTTAATTATGAACTCTATTGCACCCGCTTGAATCGCCTCGATCACCACATTCCTCTGACCCATAGCTGAACACATAATAATCCTAGCCTTGGGATCCGTAGCAATAATACGTTTTACAGCCTCTATGGATTGGATTACGGGCATTGTAATGTCCATTGTTATGATGTCTGGCTTTAGAATCTTGACCTTCTCCAGAGCAATCAGGCCATTCTCAGCCTCACCTACGACCGTATGTCCACCTTTTACGAGAATATCCTTTAACATGTTTCTCATAAAATGAGCACCATCAACAATTAATATGTTACTCAGATTAAACGCCTCCTTGATTGTGTAGAAGCAGAATCATATAGGACTTTCCCCCGTATCTCCAGTAATATCTCGAGTGATATATGATTCATTTGAACTAGGTCTATCATACCCCGCGATAATTGAATGGTAACCGAAAAAAAGTAGCGCGCACCCGCAAAGTTTATTGCGCTCTCACGCTAAATACGTCTATATCACCACAAAAAAACCCCTTACCCATGGTAAGAGGGACTATTATATGCATGTTATTGCTTATAAGGACTGTTGTGTGAAATCAGCGTCTACAAGAATGCCCACTTGCTTGGCCTTTATCGCTGCTTCCATTCTTGATTTAACTTTTAACTTCTGGAATAAATGCGTCAAGCCATATTCTAGTGACCTTTGACTCATCAGTACGATCTCTGCAATTTCCTTATTACTCTTGCCCTTGGCGATTTCCTTCAAGATTTCACATTCCTTATCTGTAACGCTAGTGGTCTCAAAGTCTTCACTCGTTGCTGCCACTTCATTTAGGCTGGTCCTTCTCAGTTGTCTCACTAAGGATAGTGGCAGAATGACTTCGCCCCTTATAGCACAGCGAATAGATGTGACTAACTGTTCTCTATTGGTTGTCTTCAAGATAAATCCCAATATCCCTGTCTCCACCATTTTGTTGAAATAATTCGTAAACTCATAACCCGTATAGATGAGTATTATGGCAGAAGGATTCAATCTAAGCACTTGTTTAGCGAGATCAATTCCATTGGTTTCGGCGATATGAAGATCGAATAACATGACATCAAATGTCTGTGAGCTAAGCATCTCTATGACTTCCTCAGCAGAATTCGCTAGATAGACCTTCATATCCCCTTCTAACTCAAGTAACATCTTAGTCCCTTCCATTACGGAGGGATGATCGTCAACTAACAAGATATCAATCACGATACGTACACCTCTATCCTTTTAATAATACGAACACATTAGGATGTTAAAATCTCTATTACAATAGTTAATCCCTTGCTCTCTGACGAAAAGAATTGTATTGTACCTTCCATGCTACGAACTCGTTCCCTCATTCCATAGATCCCCATGCTACCTTTACGTAATGTCTCGGGCTCAATGACATTCATACCAATACCATCATCTCTATATTCCAATCGAATACGCTCGTCTTGACTAGCTAGTAAGATGTGAACCTCAGATGCAGAGGAATGCTTCGAGGCATTCGCTAACAACTCTTGTATAATGCGATACAATCCTACAAGTACTTCATCCGTTAATATATGATTAAATTGCTCAGCATGAAATGTTATACGATAGTTACTGCGTAATTGTGTGAATTCGAACAACGATTCCAATGTTGCGATAAGCCCATCCTTAATTAGCATTGGAGGTCTAAGTTCATTGCAAGTGATACGTAATTGATAAATAACATCCAATAGACCTTCCGTGATCTGCCCTAGTTGCTCTCTTAATGCTCCCGTGAGCGAACTATCACTTAAGAGAAGATCCAATTTACGATACCAGATGATCTGCTCTTGCAGGGCAGAATCATGTAGATCCTGAGCTAGATTCTTTCTCTCATTCTCAGATAGATTGAACAAGAATCGCAGCAACCAAGTTGGTGTAACTTTGTCAGAAATAGCTTGTTCAAGTTCTTTCGTTAAATCTTCAATAATTAAGAAGTTGTCGAATAGCACACTGACATATCTGGAGATAGTCTCCAGCCACACTCTATTCGATACCGTCTTTAATGATATCGGTTTTTCATCGATATAAAGTAAATAACTTTTGCCTTTATCCTCATTTAATTTTACCGTGTAACCTCGATCTGTCTCGGTAATTTTACATAGTTCATCCGTATTATGCTCTACACTGATTAGACTGACATTGGAGACTTGTACGATCTCTTGTACTTCGTGCAATAATTGGTGTTCAATCTGACTAATCTTCATAGCGCCAAAGAGATTATGTGAGAATTGATCTAGGCTTGTCTGCAAATGGAAATAACGCTCTTCGCTTTGACGAATGAGTTCATCTGCCAATTTGCGATCCTCTTCTCCCTTCTTTCTAGCCCTGATATCACGGAATAAGGATAATCCCGCATTACCCCCTTGATAAGGAACTGTACTAGCAATAACTTCAACATCGATTACTTCTCCGCTCCGTCGGATAATTTTTTGCTCTACTAAGGCAGTTGTTGTATGTTGTTCATATATTGTTCCTATGCGCGCTTCTGCCGGTATTAGATAATCGGGATGAACCACATCAAGTATAGATCTACCTATCAATTCGCTCTGGCTTGATACTCCAAAGAGTCGTAGCGCAGCTGGATTCACAAAGATAAACTTATAATCACTATGAAGAACGATCGCTTCTGGTGATAACTCAACAAGCCGTCCATTTAATCCCTTACTCTCTATCAACGCTTGCTGTATTTGTTTCTTCTCCGTTATATCCTCTACCATCAACTGAATAGAGGATGATCGCGAATCATATATGGTTAGTAAAGACACATCAATCACACGATTGTCCTTTGCAATCAATTGATACTCCGCTGGTGGGGAATAGCCATTCAGCACTGTATTTCCTAGCGCTTTCTTCAAGTCCACCTGAGAGTCTGGATGAACCCAAGACATGGGTGGTGTTGAGATTATATCGACCAACGAATCAACTTCTAGGATCTCAGTCCCCGCTGGATTAATATAGCTGATCTTCTGATCTTTATATACAGCGATGGCTATTGGGGAGAGTTCCACTAATCTTCGATAACGTTCTTCACTTTCTTGCAATGCTCTTTCCATCTGTAACCGTTGTGTCACATCTTCCATTAGAAGAAGCGTCGTACGTGTAACGTCATCTAATATATCTACTACCTCTGCAATAATTTGTTTGCCATCTATTCGTTGAATTCTATATCTGATCGGATTGTTATTCTTGTTATCTACATATGGTCTTACATTATTATCTATTACATTATATGAATACATAAAGTCTTGTATCGATTTGTCAATAAGCTCATTTCTATCGGTCGCACCAAAGAGATTCATTCCCGCAGTATTCATATCCAACATGATGCTATCTTGATGTAACATCATTGGCTGAGGGGATAATTCGATCAATCTATGGTATCTTTCCTCACTCGCTTTAAGTTCGTTCTCTACTTTCACTCTTTTCGTGATATCCCGTGAAAGAATTAATATATTCTCCACTTCTCCTGTATCACCGAGAACCACAGAGCAAATCGATTCTAAATGTATGATTGTCTTGTTTGTATGAATAAATCGACAACGGATCAACTTGCCCTCTTTCTTATGGATCATGTCATTGACTAGATGATCGATATCCTGTTGGTCATCTGGATGGATGTATTGGAATATCTGAACACTACTATTTAATCCCACAGGAATACCTAATGTTCGCTCGCATGATGGTGATGCGACAATAAGATTACCTTCACGGTCTACAATCCCCACCATATCCTTCATATTGTCAGCAATCAGCCGATATTCTGCCTCACGCTCAGCTAGTTTCCTCTCAACTTCCGTGTTAAATGTCACGTTTTTTCCAATGACGAAGGCTCCCATGACTTGATTATTTACATACACAGGCACGTTCTTTACATCCCAGTGAATAAGATTACTGCCTCCATAGCGTGTCGCAATCTTGTACTGAGGAGATTCCCCTCTGAGTGCCTTCTCCAAATGTTGCTTCATAACCATCGCATGCTCCGAACCAAATATATTAATGTCAAACAAATTAACATCTTTAATACTATCGTTATCTCGCTTAATCAGATAACCAGCAGGGTTCATATCCAATACATTACCTAGGTTGTCTAATTCGACAATGACGTCCGAGTTATGTTGAAATAAAGATTTATATCGTTGCTCATTCTTATGTAACGTATCCTCTAATTCTTTTCTTGCCGTAATATCAATAACCGCACCATCATGTCTTACAACGTTCTGATCTTTATCCATGCTAGGAATGATACTAACTTGTAGCCACCGTTCTTCACCATTGGCATGTATAATCCGATACTCGCTTACATTGGGGATGCCCTTTCTAACATTTTCTGTAATTTGGTAAATCAATGGTAGATCATCTTCATGTGCAATATCTGATAAAAATCTATATCCGCTGGCCTTCTCAATCGAATAGCCTGTAATATTAGTAATAGCATCCGAAATATATACCTTTATCTTCGCTAGATCGAAGGACCAGACAGCAACATCAATCTTAGCTAACATCTCCTGATATAAGTTGAATGTTCTCTCTACTTGTTCATGTTCCATTCTCTTCTCGCTAATGTCTAGAACAACCGTATCTATGCGATCAAGATTATCTTCTTGGTTAACAGCGGGGATACCCACACTTTGAATCCATTTAAGTTCATTTGTATGCGTTACAATGCGGTATTCTAACGAGCTGATCTGTCCAGCATATAAGCTGTCCATATGTTCATCAAATGTTAGGATATCTTCTGGATAGACCATATCCCGCAGTATGTTCGGCCCATGACTCGCTTCTTTTGTTGTCATTCCCATCAATGAAATAAACCCATCTGATAGGCTTAACCTATTCGTTGCTATATCTATACACCAAGTGGTTATTTCTCTGTTTCTAAGTGAATTCATCGGTTTAGCCACCTTCCGTTCCGTCTCTTTTTAACTAATTTGGGTAAATTGTACCATACGGTGATTAAGGCATCACTACATTTATATACAGGAGTGATTTGACTTGTAAATCCAGCTAGGAAACTGAATAATAAGAAAGGTATCTTATTTCTAAAGAAAGGTTGAAATCACAACATGAACATGACTCAAACTATCCGTAAGGAACCAACGACCAAAGAGCCCTTTCCCATTGCCATCATATCTCTGACTGTAGGCGCTTTTGCGATTGGAATGACTGAATTTGTAATTATGGGCATCCTCCCCAATGTGGCTTCAGATCTACATGTTAGCATTCCAACTGCGGGACAACTCATTACCATGTATGCTCTTGGCGTGGCGATTGGCGCTCCTATACTCACGCTACTTACACAGCGCATACCGCAAAAGAGGCTATTATCCCTACTTATGGTTCTATTTATATTAGGTAACGGCATCTCGGTATTCGCACCTTCTTATGAGATTCTAATGGCTGCTCGTATCATTACGGCATTAACACATGGGACCTTCTTTGGGGTAGGCGCTGTCATTGCATCCAATCTTGTACGTCCGAATCGGCGTGCTGCAGCCGTCTCTATCATGATGGCAGGGTTAACCATTGCGAATATTATCGGTGTTCCTCTAGGTACATTTATAGGTCAACGATTCGGTTGGCGTGCTTCATTTGCAGTCATTGCAATCTTTGGAGTTCTAGCATTGATTGGGATACTAATCTTTATTCCGCGAATAAAGCAAGATCAACCTGCCAGCATAGCACAACAGATCTCCTCTCTGATCCAACCAAAGCTACTTCTCTACCTAGTGATTGCAGCATTGGGTAACGCGAGCTTGTTTACCGTATTCACATATATTGCACCATTACTTATTGAAATCAGTGGTTTTGCCGAGCACAGCGTGACATGGATTCTTGTGTTATTCGGGTGCGGTGTCACGATCGGTAATATTGTTGGGGGAAGACTAGCAGATTGGAAGCTAACACCGACATTAATAGGTCTTTACTCAGCTTTATGTATCATTCTAACGATCTTTACGTTTACTGTTCATCATCCCATAGCTTCCATAGTGACGATCTTCGTATGGGGTCTAGCTTCTTTCGCAGTCATGCCAGGTCTACAAGTACGTATTATGAGCTTGGCGCATACTGCACCTGCACTCGCATCTACCTCTAGTCATTCGGCAGGAAACCTTGGTAATGCCACAGGGGCCTTTGTAGGTGGTTGGGTTATTACGCATCTGGGAATTACATCCCTTCCTTGGGTCGGCGCAATTCTTGTAGGAATTGGGCTATTGATCGCGATAGGTTGCTACATGGCGGAACGTAAACAGCTGGTAGGGTGATTAAGCTCATTATAAGACAGCGATATCCTCTTGGGGTTCTTGGGGGCGATAATTAAGGATTTCTTTGCAGTAGTTGCATATATGATCGTTATTGTGGCGTGGAGGGGTGGAAATGGTATAATAAGTGCCTATAAGACAGTTAGATTCTAGGAATTAGCTAAAACAACGAGTTCTCTCAGAAATAAATGTTATTTATGCAACTAAAAATAGTATTCCCCACTTTTTATTGAATTTAGTTGACCTTTTTGAATTTAAATCTCACTAATTTAGGTAAGAAGAGTTACTAAAGGTACCGCTGAATGGGAACTACTTCAGTGGTGCCTTTTGTGTGTGTCTTTTTGAAAATATTATATTTCATTTCATCATTAAATGAGACTCTATAACATATCTCCTAATACCTTGGCTTGCTGATCCAATTGACGTGCCGCTTCACCAATACCTGTGAATTCATCAACAGCCTCTTGGGTACGACGTTGACTATCTATAATGAAGGCTTGTGAACGTTTCGTACCTGTTGCGACCTCTGATATCTGCTTCGCTACGGCTAGA
This sequence comes from Paenibacillus sp. CMAA1364, assembly GCF_054373195.1. Classification (NCBI taxonomy): domain Bacteria; kingdom Bacillati; phylum Bacillota; class Bacilli; order Caryophanales; family Paenibacillaceae; genus Paenibacillus; species Paenibacillus sp. CMAA1364. Next base: position 13,324 of record NZ_JBITNB010000010.1, read on the forward strand.
AGACTAGCGTTCACTTCCTTTGTAGCTTCCTCAGATTGATTAGCTAACTTACGGACTTCACTTGCTACGACGCTAAATCCACGGCCATGCTCTCCTGCATGTGCAGCTTCAATGGCCGCGTTCAAAGCTAATAGGTTGGTCTGTGAGGCAATCCCACGTATGCTCTTAATAATATTCTGTAAGGAGTTGGCCCTCTCTTCCAATAGCTGAAGGATTGCCATATTTTCTTTCGATTCATTAACGACTTGTTCTATCGCTGTTGCTATTTGATGACTACTCGTTACACCATCTTCTGCACGTTTCAATAAATCATCAGCCATCTCTTGTAATTCACTGGTTACCTTAGTTGATGCATTTTCTCTAGCCGTAATATCTGTTGCTATTTTAATGACCGCAATCACTTGATCTTCTGTATCATATACAGGTGTATATGTAGCTTCAAACCACTTCAATTGTCGACTCTTCGTAACCCGTAATATTTTCTCTTGATATGCATGTCCACTTCTTAAGTTGTTCCACAGCTCCTTGTATTCAGGACTGCCTACGAATTCGGACGTACAGAATTGACGATGCATCATCCCTTTCATCTCAACTGCATCATAACCCATTGCTTTTGCAAAGTTATCATTCGCCCACAATACCTTACCCTCAATGTTAAATTCAATCATTGCTAGAGACTGCTCAATTGCGATCAGAACAGCATCTTTCTCTAGGACCTGCGTACTATTATTATTATTACTCATGTTGCACCGCCTCTATGATCTAGTATTTCAGGTGATGATCATGTAATCATAATCTTCAACCGTATACATTTGTTATACAAAGTATATACAAACCATGTTATTTATGCAACAATATTAATTGTGTATCGTTCATAGACAATAGGTCATTCGTCCTATATTATGAACTTGTTATAGATACTATATATATCAAAATGGAGTGATCATGTGATTTCTAATCAATTATCAGAGTTGCATCAGCGTAATAAGTTAATCGTTTGGCTCCTATGGGGTTGTATATTACTCGGTGTAGGATCATCTTTACAATTCCCTCAATCGGCTATTATTATTTTATCTTCAGGTGTGCCTCTTGCTACACTGTGTACACTGCTTGTATGGAAGAGGATGGCTACACCATACATTATGTATATCTCGGCGATTGGATTCAATATTAGTAGTTTCTTCTTTATCTATGCGACAAATTCTATTCTTAATCTTCTCATCCTTTTTTTGGGGTTGGGAATTATATCCCTTTATCATAATTATCGTCCATTACTTGTAAACGGCATCCTTTCCGTCGTTATATTGAACTACGTCTTTATAACTAAACCAATTTACGATGATCAAGATTTAATTTCAGTCAATGCTTTTCTAATTCTAATGTTGCTCGCGTTGGTGGCACAAAGTCAGATCGGATCAAGAATGTTACAATTATTGTCCAAAAGTAACCTAGAATCAGAGCAAACGCAGGCGGAAATGGAAAAGGTCATGGTAGGTGTCACGGAATCCATCCGTGTTCTGACACAATCCGCTAGTGTAATGCAAGACAATGCATCTATAACCGATCGAATCTCCAAAGAAGTCGTGATGGCATTTCAGGAAATTGCTACTGGCGTTGAGTCTCAAACCCAAAGCATTACGGATATTTCAAACACAATGGAACAGTTAAATGTATCTGTTGCCCAAGCCAATGATGCTTCTATAACCATGAGTGATAAGAGTCTTGATACGGATCAAATTACGAAGGAAGGTCAAGAAAAGGTTACTCTTCTAACAAGTGATATGTCACAAGTGATGGACATCGTCTTGAGAACGTCCGACATGATGACACAAATGAATGAAGAGAATCAGAAAATCGAAATGATTGTTTCGACTATTGTTGGTATTGCGGAACAGACCAATCTCTTGTCACTCAATGCATCCATCGAAGCCGCAAGAGCCGGTGAACATGGTAAAGGGTTCGCTGTCGTATCTACTGAAATACGAAAATTAGCACAGAATTCACATACTGCTTCCGCAGATATCTCTGACATTCTGAGCAAGGTCCAAAGAAATATACAGCAAATGAATGATATGGTGATTCGTGGCCTACACGTTGTAGAGACGGGGAAGAATTCTACTAATGAGATTGCTCTGCTATTTGATGGTATTCGAAATAACACACAACAGGTGCTAGAGCAGGCACAAGATCTACAACATAGGAATGAACATATCTATCAATCATCTTCTTTCGTATTAGGTGAAGTGAATTCAGTCGCATCGATCACGGAGGAAAGTACAGCTGCGATTGAGCAAGTGTTGGCAAGTGCGGAAATCCAACAGCAACATGTCTCAGAGACGGTCGATGGCATAAGTCATCTGAACACTTTAGCTGTAACATTGGATAATCTAACGAAAAGATCTTAGCATTAACGACAATAAAAACTCGCTTTATTATTTAGGTGGTTTTTATTGTCGATTTAGGGCAATTTTCTCTTGACTAAATAGTCTATTAGGACTACTATCTGAAAAGTAGCGACGCAAAACTATAGGGGCTACCGCGATATTCGCAATGCCAGCCAGTTACCGATATAGAAGTGCAACATTTATGTTGTGTTATTCAACCCTTCTTACTTCGGTAAGGAGGGTTTTTGTTATCTTTAAATACTAGTTTCATAGAATTACCCTGTATTGACAAAGTCACTTTCTATTGACCTGGTGTTCCAGTGGGTACCGCTGCCGAAGTAACCAGTAACGATCCTGGTATAAGTCCTACGAACACTGATAATACGAGTACCCACATCGCTATACGTCTTAAACTTCGTTTCATTATTTCCTCCTACTTATTCATGGATTTAGTTCCCCGGAACACAAAAAAGTCCAACTGCATTAACAAAGTTAATTGCAGCTGGACGATCGTAAGTCTATAACATAGACTATTAGATTCCGAGGCTTTGCGAGCTAATCTTTTGATTAGTGTACCCCAATATATTTAAAAACCCAAAGATTATTATTCGCAAAACCGCCCTTTTTTTGTTATTTCTCTTGAATCATGTCATTATTCTTGCTAATTCCGTAAAAATAATCCCTAATGCATGCGCTCCTGCGTCAGGATAACCAATACTTCGCTCACCGACCGTTCCTGCCCTGCCCATACGTGCAACAATCCCCTCGGTCTTTTGCGCTCCTTCGACAGCAGCTTGCGCTGCGGACGTGGATGCAAGCTTAATATCATCCTTATTCCGTGCACTTTGTGCCCAAGAATCTGCATAAGGAACGAGTGCGTCAATCAGTGTTTTGTCCCCAACGACCGCGCCACGCCCAAAGGCTCTTTCCCCTGTATCTTGAATTCCCTTCACGACTGCTTCCATCATCTGAGAGATTTCATCCACCGATAATGCCTTTTTGCTTCCAACTTGTTTACTAGCGGCTCGAAATGCTGATCCCCATATTGGACCAGAAGCTCCTCCGCAATGCTCCATAATAATAAGCGAACAGGCATCTAGGAAACTTCCAATATCTTTCGTGTGATTCGTTACGAGATCTTCCCACTCTGACTTCAGTTGCTTAAATCCTTTCGCAATACTCATGCCGAAGTCACCATCACCTGCATGTGCATCTAGCTGGCAGAATGGAACCTCATTCTCAATAATGATTTCACTCATCTTATCGATAATATAAATCATATTATTTAAGGAGAAGGTATCTTGCACAACCAACGCATAGTCCTCATTGGTCTCACAAGTATAGGATACAGATGTCTGCCCCTCTTCTTCCATTAGAACCTCGGTATAGTTCACTTGTACTAATGGGCCTTCCATCCTTAAGGCAGGTGTATCACACAATTCACTCCATAACTCTTTCAATTGATCGTCTAGTTGCATGATGGAGACTGATGCCCCAGCCATATCGATACTCGTCATATAATTGCCGACAAGCGCGTGATAGACCGTTATATTCTTTGAAGTCAATTCGCGTATGACCGCGTTATTTAGTACATATAACTCTTGCAACGGGGTTGCGCCGAACCCATTAATCAATACAGCAACTTCCTGTTGCGCGCCATCCCCAATAGACAGACTATCTAATAATTCACTAACCATTCTGTGTGCTAACACATCCGCAGAAACGATCTCTTCCTTTCGTATGCCGGGTTCCCCATGGATACCAACACCATACTCCATTTCCGTTTCCTTTAGTTCAAATGTTGGCGTTCCCTTAGCAGGAACCGTACATGAAGTAAAGGCAAACCCTATACTTTTAGTATGATCGATTGCCTTTTGTGCAACCTGCTTTACTTCCTCTAGGGACATCCCTAATTCAGCAGCTGCTCCTGCGATCTTATGAACGAGAACCGTACCAGCAACTCCACGCTTTCCAACGGTATATAGACTATCCTCCACGGCAATATCATCATCTACTTTAACAAAGTCGACCTCAATACCATCCTCAATTGCAAGATGTGCCGCACTTTTGAAATTCATCATATCGCCACTGTAATTCTTAATGATTAATAGCGTTCCTTTATCACTCACAGCAGATCTGATCGCTTGGTATATTTGGATTTGTGATGGGGAAGCAAATACATCGCCACATACAGCAACGTCTAACATCCCTTGTCCAATAAACCCAGCATGTGCGGGCTCATGTCCACTTCCGCCACCACTGATAAGTGTGACCTTGTCTTTATTAATATTTTTCTTCTTAATGAACTTATGCTTTTGATTAAATGCTAAATGGGGATGTGCAAGAACTAGACCATTACACATCTCTCTGACTAGCGTCTCGGGCTTATTTATTATCTTTTTCATAGCATTCACCCTTACTGATCTTATATCGTCGTCCGAGCTGGTCTGCTACCATAAGTGCTGAAGCCACAGCATCCTCACTGATCGGAAATGGCATAGAATGAATAGACTCATCTGGCATACAAGCCATTTCGGCGACCTTCAACAATTCTTCATAAGTGACGTCATCCACTCCGATATCTGATAGACATACAGGTAGACCGACCGCTACACAAAAGGCAAGTAATTCATCTATCTCCGCTTGATCTGCGTGTTCTAGAACGAGTTGAGCTAATGTACTAAAGGCCACCTTTTCTCCATGATAATAGTGATGGGTTCCCTCCAATGAAGTTAATCCGTTATGAATAGCATGCGCAGCAGCTAATCCTCCACTCTCAAAGCCTAATCCAGAGAGTAGGATATTAGCTTCAATAATATTCTCAAGAGCAGGAGTGACCACATTACTATCAGATGCGATCTTTGCGGCGACACCATCTCTCAGTACCATCTCATAGCAGAACTTAGCCAATGCTAAGGCTGTATGGGTCCCTTTAGCAGGCCCGCACATCCCTTCACGAACACCGCATGGCAATCCCGCATTGACGTTCGAATAAGATCTAGAAGTGGCTCTCGCCTCAAAATAGGTTGATAGCGCGTCCCCCATACCTGATACTAGGAATCTCGTAGGTGCATTTGCGATGACTGTCGTATCAATCATGACTACACTAGGGCTTTGTTTGAAATAAGCATATGCATCAAACTCGCCTTTGGGCGTATACATCACCGCTGAATGACTGGTCGGTGCGTCTGTAGCAGCTATCGTTGGAACAATAATTAATGCTTCTCCTTGGGCTACGCACTTCGCCGTATCAATAGCTTTACCTCCACCTAACCCAATTGTACAAGAACAAGAATGTTCTTTGGCCAATTGTTGCAGTCGTTTCACTTCATCGCGTGAGCATTCCCCTTGGAAGTTACTCTCAATGAACGTGACATTATATTTATTTTGTGTGGATTCTAACTTCTCCTTTACTCGATTCACATCATCTGCATGAGCAATAAGTAGAGCGGAATCTCCGAATGTTTTTACAAAATAACCCAAATTTAACAGTTCGTCTTCTCCCTGAACATATTTAGATGGACTAATAAATGCTTTTCTCATTGATAATTCCTCCTATAATCATATATTATTACAAAGTAATATTTCCAAATAGAGGATTTCGTAATTACATGTTGAATTTTGTAACTAGTAAAGTAAGTTAAACAGGATCGAATAGGGAGGGCATCATGACAAAGAAGGATCAAGACAATAGAACCCCTGATGCGGTAAATCCCTTACATAAGAAATCACCAAATCACTTGGAAACTAAACAAAAGTTAAACCCCATACAAAGTTCTATACGAATTTCTGGAGTATATTTTGGTTTAGGATGTCTGTGGGTACTATTTACAGATACAGCCCTTTCTAGCTTAATATCCAATAGTGAACGGACTATGTTGATTTATATGATCAAAGACTGGGTTTTTGTAAGTGTGACGACCGCACTTATCTTTTGTTTAACTTTAGGAACATTCAAACGTATTCAAAAAATACAGAACAAGCTTGGCGCTACTTACATAGATAAGGTATATGCACACCAAAGTCTAGAATCAGCATACGATGCGATTCTAGCCACCGAGGATGAGCTTAGACATCAATACCACCAGCTCGTTGAGAATCAACACCAATTGGCACTTAGTAAAGAGAAGATGCACTATTTAGCATATCATGATCAATTGACAGGCCTGCCTAACAAGATGGCCTTATACGAAAATGGAACGAACCTTATTCATACCCATTCTAATCTCAATGCAGCCTTAATGTTCGTGGATATTGATAATTTCAAATATATCAACGATACCATGGGGCATGGATTTGGCGATCGACTCATTGCTAAAGTAAGCGAGAGACTACTCTCTATCGTAGCCAATAAAGGAGAGGTGTATCGGTTCGGTGACGATGAGTTTATCATTCTTATCTATTCTATTCAGAACACGGAAGAGATAACGAGCATTGGGGCTTGCATTCTTGCAGATTTCAAAGATCCCCTTGAGATGGACAATAACCTTCTTCATATCAGTGTCAGTATCGGAATCAGTTTATATCCCGTGCATGGCACTGATATCATGGAGTTAGTTAAGCGCGCGGGCATCGCAATACAAAGTGCTAAAGATATAGGAAATGGTAAGATTATGGTCTTTGATGATCCCATGAACGAGGTATTTACGGAAAGAATGAATATTGAGAAATTGTTATATTCAGCCATGGCACGTGATGAATTCGAACTATTCTATCAGCCTCAGGTGGATCTATCACTCAATAAGGTAACGGGTTTGGAGGCTCTTTTACGCTGGAATAATAAGGAACTAGGTGTCATCTCGCCACTTAAATTCATTAAGATAGCTGAAGATTCCCATCTTATTATTCCGCTGGGTGCATGGGTGTTACGTACTGCCTGCACATTTCTTAAAAGTCTTCATGATCAAGGTCTGCAACATTTAACAATATCTGTTAATATTTCGATACTACAGTTGCTACAAACTGACTTCTACGAGTTCGTTCTAGACACCCTACGATCTTGTGGGTTGAAACCCGATTACTTAGAACTGGAAATTACGGAATCTATTCTAGTTGAATCTTACGATCATGTGCGTACTACGCTCAATAAACTACGAGAACATAATATCAGAATTGCATTGGACGACTTCGGAACGGGTTATTCATCATTAAGTTATCTGACACATTTACCAATCTCCACTCTAAAGATAGACAAGTCCTTTATTGATTCCATCTATGAAGGCAACAATCAAACAGCTCTTATTAACCAAATCATAATCATTGGCAAAAAAATGAATATGTGCGTCGTTGCGGAAGGCGTGGAGCAGAGTAACCAATTAGAATATTTACAAGAACAGAACTGCGACAAAATCCAGGGCTATCTATTTAGCAAACCGCAACCAGCAGAAGACGTAATGAAGTTACTATTCCAATGGGAGAATCATGGAATAAATACTCCACACGACCTATATACATAAGACTTTTCTCCTTTTATAATCATATCCCTACAGCATCTTAGATTCGACCTCTAACATCATTATATTCTCTCTACGCTTATTTATTATTTATAACAACTCTCTTATTAAGAAGGTGCATCCCGATGGAGCTTGTAATGTGGATTGACTTCATGTTATTCCTAATTCTATTCATTCTATTAATATATGTATTTATGTCTGTAACGATTACCACATTGCATAAGGTGTATTTAGTATTTCATTCTTCGATGATGTTGTGGCCCTTTTGTCAGTTTGCTATCAAGACAACCGATAGTCTCCAATTCCAATTATTTTATGTAAAGTTGGCATTTATCGATTTCATGCTCATCACTGCAGGATGGATTCTTTTTATGATCTATCTTACGGATCAATCTCATCTTATACATAAGAAGACATCTAGTTTTCTGGTTATGTCTGTGCTAATCCTAACTATGGGTATCATCATCAATCCTAATGGATTGTTTGTACAGCCTGTGAATGGCAGCTATATTCAAAGAACTTATGGTCCGATCTTTTGGGTTATGGTTACACTTATGATTCTCAGCCTGATCTTTTCATTTTATATTATCTTTTTGGGTCTAGTGTCCAACAATTCCTCTCGAATTAAGAAGCAAGTCATGCATATACTTGGGGGAGTTCTAGTACTAATGATATTTGTATTACTGGACGTATTCCTTAATGTGATAGTAGTTACTTCTCCGGTCATTCCCGGAATGACCTCCCTTGGTATATTACTATCTGCTATCTTCTTCGTCATTGCAATCCACCGTAATAAAGTCTTTGATCTTGTCAGCATTGCTCACCAGGACATTATTGACACGATAGATCTCGGCATCCTGGTATTAGACGATAACCAACATATTGTGGAAGTAAATCAGTCTTTAATACCCTATATAAAAGCCATACGTAAAGGAGACCCCTTCCACATTGGGATGATCTTGCCACAAGGGGATTCCTCCATTACATATGACTCCTTTCTTCATGCTTATCATGAACGGCCATTGGAGCGAGCAGATGTTGAGGTCTTCTATCCCGCATTTAATATATATACGAAGATAATTACAGCTCCTATCCTTGTTGGAGATTTTCTGGTTGGACGAATTATCACTTTTCAAAATATAACAAAACTACACCGGCTCATTGAAGAAGCCTATCTTCAGAATGAGATCTTGAAAGATCGCAATTCAGAATTACTACGTATTCAAAATGAATTATCTCATACTAACCTGAAGCTCGAACAAATGGCCCTAACCGACAGCTTAACAGGTTGTTATAACCGTCACTATTTAACACAACAGCTTGAACACAAAGTAATCACAAATATGAAATATCAATCACCATTTGCAATCCTTTTACTCGATATCGACTTTTTCAAATCCATCAATGACAATTATGGTCATTTGGTCGGTGATATCGTTCTGTGTAAGACTGTCGAAGTCATTAAGGAGACGTTGCGAGATGATGACGTATTAGCTCGCTATGGTGGTGAGGAGTTTATTATATATTTACCAGATACCGATCAATTCCAAGCTATCCTTCTTGCTGAGCGTATCAAGTCCACCGTTGAGAATAACCAAGTTAATATCGACAACGGCGCTTATTACGTCTCTGTCACGATAAGTATGGGCTTGTTATCCATTAATAATTCCATGAATTCACGTGCCAATAATATCACAGAAAATTTAAATGATTTATTTGAGTTCGTAGATAAAGCTTTATATCAAGCTAAAGAACAAGGCCGTAATCAAATCGTTAGCGTCGCACGATAACGTCATAACATCCTTATATCTTTTTCACAAATTCGGACTTTAGTTTCATAGCGCCAAACCCATCAATTTTACAATCAATATCATGGTCTCCATCTACTAAGCGAATACTTTTCACCTTTGTACCTATTTTGATGACCGATGAACTTCCTTTTACTTTGAGATCTTTGATTACCGTAACAGAGTCTCCATCACTCAAGATATTCCCATTGGCATCTTTTATGACTTTTGTATCTTCATCGTGCATTGTAACGGATTCCAGCGTCCATTCATGACCACATTCTGGGCATACGAGAAGAATTCCATCCTCATAGGTGTATTCTGAATTACAGCTTGGACAGTTAGGTAAATTAGACATGGTATATGTCCCCCATTCATTATTATTGATACTAATACTGCCATAGTCCTATCTTATTCACAAACGACTATCTCACATCCATAATAAGATTACAGAATGGACTGAAGGCGTATGATCGCCTGTGCTCTATCTACCACTTCCAATTTGCTATAGAGCGTACTGATATAATTACGAGCAGTACCCTCAGCAATATGAAGTGCATCTGCTAGTTCGCGATTACTTAACCCCTTGATGATCAATCTTGCTAATTCCTCTTCGCGTTCTGTCAATTTGATCAGATCCAAGTTGTCCTTCTGCAATCTTTCATAATCTTCTGTCAACATGTTCATCCGCGCTGCTAGCTTCGCAGCGACCACAGCCGGTAGGATGAACTGACCAGATAACGTATCATGGATGGCTTTTATCATATTATCTGCATCCATGTCCTTGAGTAAATAGCCATTGGCACCGTGGGCCATCCCTTCTACGATATACGCTGTCTCAATAAAGGTCGTCAGGATGAGTACTGACATATTCGGAAACCTTTGCTTGATTTGTTTCAACGCACTAATGCCATTCATGACAGGCATTTGAATATCTAGAAGAACGAGATCCGGCTGAAGCAATTCCACAATTTCACATACCTCTTCGCCGTTTTTGGCAACGCCAACCACTTCTATATCCTCTTCCAGGTCTAGAATTGTTCGAAGACCTTCTCTTGTGAGCATCTGATCATCCGCAATGACGATTGTTATCTTTCTCATGGTCTATCTCCTATCTATCGCATTTGATATGGCAGATCAATCCTTAATAGACATCCTTTATTAGCACTTGATTCAATAGATATGGTACCTCCCAATTGTTCGACTCGATCTTTCATCGCTTTCAATCCGAATCCCATGACGATATTGGTTGTTCCTAATCCACGGTCTTCAAGTACAAACTGAATATGTGTTTCGTTGGTCTCTAGGCTGAAATAGAATTCCTTACTCTGTCCATGTCGAATTCCATTGGTCAATCCCTCTTGCAGCGCATGATAGATCGTCTTTTTATAGGATGAAGATATCAACTCGGGTAAATTATGTATACTAGCAAGTATAGTAACACCTGTATTGCGTTCAGTATCGCGGATAAGTTGATTCAACATGATGGAGAGCTCGGCATACTTGTCCTCCTTCAACATATGAACGGAACCACGGATTTCATTGAGACTATGTCTTACAAGGTCTTGCGCTTCATTCAATCTCTGAACGCCACCCTCCATATTCTTATGAATTAGACGCTTACCAGCTTCAATCTGGAGAATGGTTGATGTGAGCGTATGTCCCACAATATCATGAATCTCTTCAGCGATACGATTCCTTTCTTCATAGATAGAGACCTCCGCAAGAGCGGCTGAAGTCTCTCGCATTGCTCTTTCTAGACTACGGGTCCTCTCTTCCACTTGATCTTCTAGATTTCCCTTAAGGTATTGAACATCCGAATATAGTTTTGAATTAGCAATGGAAATAGCACATTGAGATCCAAGAAGCTTAAGAATACCTAAGCGTTCCCCGGTGAATATACCAGGTGACAGCTTATTCTCCATATATAGCAAACAAATCAATTGGTGTTGGTTCATGATGGGAAGGCATAGGACGGATTTCAACTTATTCTTCCTAACGTACGAGTTACGTACAAACATTCCCTCATTTGCCGCATCATGTAGTACCACGGTCTCTTGTGTTCTAGCCGCATAAGCTACAATAGAAGCTGGAACGATCATAGAATCCTCGCTTAAGGGAACGGAATCTATATGAATATCATCCACGGTTCCATAGGCTTCAACAACCCAACTTCCCTCATGACCTAAGATAATTGCTCCGTATTCCCCTCCCGCATTATGAAGCATTACACGCATTAAATGATCCAATAATCGATGCATATCCATCTCACCAGATAGAACTTGTGCTGATTTGGCAACCGATAGGTAATCGACATGTTCCGTTGCTTGACTTGGACTTATGTTGAGAAGATATCGATGCTTCTTCTCTAGCTCAGCTACCTTTTTCGTTGCCCCCCATTTCACATAAGCTTCATGCGCTACGGACATATATATCTTCGCAAGATGGAGTCTTCCTTGTTGAAGGCCATATTTACTATAACATTCAGCGATCATCGCTAAATCATGAATATGTCTGAACTTACGGGCAGCCTCTAACGATTGTTCATATAGTTCTTCAGCATGCCTTCTCTTCTGGGCTAAACGTGCCATCTCTGCCTTTATCCATAAATACTTGTGCTGATAGTTCTCTGGACAGCGAGAAGAGGCTCTCTTTATTTTTCTAAGATTACGCTGCATACCTTGCCAATATACATCTTGTTGCTTCTTCGAGGATTGCTCATACAACTGAGCCCAGACTAAAGACTCATACATATCATGATGAATAGAATTATGTTTATCTACACGAGTATCTATAATTGCTGTTGCCTTATTTAGTGCTTTGTTCGCTTCATGATAATGTCCGAATAAATAACCTGGCAGATACTGATAGATGCATACCTGCTCTTGCACTACATGGAATGAATCGCCATGGACAGATTCCGCAAATCCATCACGATCCACCTCCTCAATTGGAAAGGGATCATCCTTTGATCGGTAACCCGTTAATGAGACGAGTAACGCAACAAATGCCGTAGCTTGCTTGCAATGAAAATTATTATTATGCTGTAGAAAGTTGCCTGCATTCGCGATTAGACGATCATAAATGTCTCCTAGTGGGTAACCATATTGCAGTAGTGTCGCACAATTAATCAATACGCTCTGATTGCCCTGCCATAGATCTCCAGATTCCAGCCCTACTCTGCCAGCTTGCTCGGTAAAGCTATCTAAGATTGCCGGATTGTAGTGTCTCCAGCTATCGAAACATAATGCAAAGGCTGTTAACGTCCTCACATGTAGGTTCGGATAGGGTCTGGATATATGGTCTGCAAGCATTCCTAGTTTGAATGTTTCTTCATAATTATTAAATTGATAATATAGGAACATAGCGTATCCAATAAAGCCAATCGCAGCTTCAGGCGTCATACCATAATCTATCGTTATTTCAACCATCGTCAATGTAGCGGCTAGAGATAACTTTTGATCTACATAGAACGCGGCATTACTGACATGAACCAAAATAGTCATCGCAACTCTACGCGATTCATCTGTCATTACAGGTAAGTCAATCAGTGATTCGATTGGCTTTCTTTTTAGTTTGCGTCTGACCTTTAGCCATTGTAGTACTAATTTGTAGAATCGATCATCTAAACGTTCATGTATATTCAATAAATCCATGGTCTGTCGGCCTAGAGCAATAACCTCTTTATAGTTATCACGACTTGCTTCGAGTTCGATCTTTCTCGTTAACACAAGAGCTTTATCCAGATTGGTTGCTGCTTGACTCATCAGCAGATCAAACCATGTCTGGGCTCTATCGAAATAACTACATAAGTATTCTAGTTCTGCTCGCTCTCGTACAATACGAAAAGTCAGCGTATACTCTTTCTCCCAGCTGTCCTCCTCTAATAGTTGCATGGCATATTCTATATATTTCAATGACGTATCATAAGCTGTTAATTGCTTCGCCATCAAGCACGCCTGATAGTTTAATTTAACTAATTCTAGCTTTTTTACACGGCACACGATCTTTTCCCTTGCCTGATTCAAATGATCCACTGCTTCGAATAAGGATGCCTCATCATTTAATTCCATACGCTCCACAAGCAGAGCGCCGATTCGCAGATGTAAATCTGTACGTTCACTTGGCGCAACAAGCTTATATGCAGCGTGCTGAATCCGGTCATGTTGGAATTGATATAACAACGCACCTTTATCACTAATAGGTTGTAACAAATGCTCGTCTACAGCAAATGATAACCATCTGGATAAATGACTTATATGTAGTTTAGTAATGACGGAAAGCGTCTCTAGATCAAATCGACTACCCAAGAATGCAGCACAACCAAGAGGATAAATCGTCTGTTGTGGTAACAGTAGCAATTTACTCGAAAGATATGCGACTGCTGTTTCCGGCACCTTCATTTCGGATATACGCTCGATATCCCATTGCCAACGCCTATTCACATCGTCGAAGGTTACCTTCTTATCATGAATAAGATCTTGGAAGAACTGCTGCAAATAGAAAAGGTTACCCTCCGTCTTATGGAGCAAGACCCTTGCTAACTCATCCGCCTCGTTGTGCTCACAACGTAAAGCATCAATAAGCAATTTCCTTAGATCGTCATGTACTAATGGATGAAGGGAAATCTTGCACATGGATACATCCCGATCTGCAAGTTGCTTCTCTAACTTGCCAAGCGGATGCCGTGTTGTCATGTCTCGTTCACGATATGCTAATGCAACAAGCAGCGACTTCGTTCCTCGATCTTCTAAAAGATAAGCAAGATAGTGTAGAGACGCATCATCCGCCCATTGAAGGTCGTCAAGAAATAGAACCATGGGGTGGTTAGGATGAAGAAATAATTGCATGAATCGATTCATGATGAGATGTAATCTATGTTGTGTCTCAACGGGAGGTAATGACGGAACAGGAGGTTGCGCACCTATTAACAATTCCAATTTAGGACATAACTCAATTAAAAGTTGTCCCAATCCTTCTGAAGCATGTAATATCCGTAGTTTCCAGACCTCTGCCTGTAACTTACTTTCCATCAGGAGTTGATCGACTAAATCCCCGATAATTTGAATCCAGATATAATAAGGAGGGGCCTTTTGATAAGAATTGAACTCCCCCGTTGCGAAGAAACATTCAGGAGAAATAGCTGGTTGTAAGGTGTCTTTGATGAACGATGTCTTTCCCACCCCACCATCCCCATTCACCCACACTGTCTCTACAGCCCCACCCGCAGCTCGTTGAAGTGCTCCTTCTAAAATACGTTGTTCGGAGTGTCTTCCATACATTTGAGTAGGAAAGGCCCAATGTTCACGAGTATCCTCATTCGCAAGTGTGAATGAATCAATGTATCCTGATTCTTGAAGTCTATGTAGACACTCTTCTAGGTCTGACTTGATCCCAAAAGCGCTGGTATACCTTATCTCGGGTATCTTCTCCATACATTTGCTAACAATATCAGAGATAGCTTGAGGTATGGAGGGATTCCTATCATGCAACGATTTCGGTATATCCGCAAGATGATGATAGACCATACCCACATTATCATGGCGTTCAAAGGGTAACTTCCCCGACAACCATTCGTATAGAATCACACCGAGCGAATAAAAGTCAGAACGATAATCCGCAATTACCCCAGTCCTCCCCGTTTGTTCAGGTGAAATGTAGGGTAACATAGCTTCCGAACGATCATCCAATAATGATAACGGACTTGATATCAAGGTAGTTGACCCCATTTGAATATCAATCAATTTCACTTCATACGTGATGGGATTGACCATCACATGAGATGGAATGAATTCATTTAACGTGATATTGTCTCGATGAATCTGCACAAGACACTCACACACCCCTACGGCAATACGAAGCAGATCAGCGAGTTCTACTGTATCTAGACGTGTACGTAATAGCTGGTCCAGCGTAATACCCTCCATATTCTGCATGATCAAGATAGGTCGATTACCCACAATCTCCAGATTGTACACCTCTAACGTCCCGAGACCTTGGGAATTCTTGACCATCTCATACTCGTGCAAAAAGGCCTCAATTATAGTAGACTCTGGATACTCATCGCATGTCGTTTTAGCCATAACGGTTATTCCGTCTTCTTGCCTTAACAGTCTATATAGCCTTATTACGCCATTATCACTAATGACATCTAATGTTTGATAACCTGGCACCACGATCATGTATGCTTCCCTCCAAAAAAGTTCGTATATTGTCGAGTCAAGATTTCAAATCATTTGTTATTCTACTCTTCTTCCGATCATCTCCACGAATTTGGTTGCTGCAGGAGATAGACGTACACTTTTCAAAAAACATACACCGATGTTTCTTTTGGGTATCTCTTTCTTCAATTTCACTTCATATAATAAGCCACTATTTAAATAGTCCTGAGAGAACTCTCTGGTTACACACGCTATACCTAAGTTAATCTTGGCGAACTCTAACAATAAGTCGAATGAGCCTAATTCAAATTCGGGTGATACCACGACACCTTGGGACATCATATAATCCTCAACGTACTTCCTGGAATTAGACTTAGGTTCAAGCATGATTAAAGGATACTTCACGACTTCATCAATACTTAATGGTTCTGATACAATATCCTTATATTTCTCTCCACACACAAAAATATCGTGTATCTCTATACATGGTCTTAACTCTAAGGTGGCATCTACAAGTGGGAAATTACAAATACCTATATCAATCGCACCGGACTTTAATATGGAACAGATCTCATATGTCGTACCATTAATAATCTTGAACTTAATATTGGGATAGCTGTTATGGAAATCTTCTAGATAAGGGAGCAAGAAATGTCTAGAAATGGTATCGCCAACACCAATTTTTAATTCCCCTGTCGTTAAATTCTTGAAGTCCAGAATCTTTTCTTCTCCGACATGAATTAAATGAATAGCAGAATGAACATACTCATATAATAGACTTCCTTCATTTGTTAAAGATACCCCTTTAGGTGTTCTAATAAAAAGACGTGTATCCAGTTCGTTCTCTAGTTGCATGATAGCTTGACTGATGGCTGGTTGTGTCATGTATAGATCCTTAGCTGCCTTAGAAAAGCTTTCACTTTTACCTACTGTACAGAACACTTTATATAAATCTAATTTGCTAACCATATAAGCACTCCTTATACCCATCATTTCATATATTAACTTCACTTATACCATTACCTTGGTGTATATTACAAGAGAAGAGATCTATACCATTAATCTTAAGATTTAAAAGGAGCGATTATATTGGAAAGAGTAGTTGGCACAGTGGTTAGAGGTCTACGTTGCCCCATCATTAATCGAGGCGATAATATAGAGGAAATCGTTGTGGATAGTGTGCTAAAGGCCTCCGCAGCTGAGGGATTCCACATTCAAGATCAAGATATCGTAACAATCACAGAATCTATCGTTGCTCGTGCGCAAGGTAATTATGCTACGATTGATCATATCGCTAAGGACGTTCATTCTAAATTCGGGGATGAGACGGTTGGTGTCATCTTCCCAATCTTAAGTCGTAATCGTTTTGCAATTTGTCTTCGTGGTATCGCCAAAGGTGTCAAAAAAATTGTATTGATGCTCAGTTATCCATCCGATGAAGTGGGTAACCATTTAGTGGATCTAGATCTACTTGACGAAAAGGGAATTAACCCTTGGACAGATGTTCTAACTGAAGAACAATTCCGCACTCACTTCGGACATGGTAAACATACATTTACGGGTGTTGATTATATTGATTATTATAAGTCATTAGTCGAGGAATATGGTGTGGAATGTGAAGTTATTTTCTCTAATAACCCTAGAACTATTCTAGAATATACAAAGCATGTTCTAACTTGTGATATACACACAAGATTCAGAACAAAGCGAATCCTTCTTGCTAACGGTGGCGATAAAGTATACAGCCTTGATAATATTTTATCAGAATCAATCGATGGCAGTGGGTGTAATGAAGATTACGGTCTACTAGGATCCAATAAATCAACAGAGACTTCTGTGAAGTTATTCCCTCGTAATTGCCAACCTACCGTAGACCATATTCAACATTTGCTCAAAGAGAAAACGGGCAAGAATGTCGAAGTGATGATCTATGGAGATGGGGCATTCAAAGATCCTGTCGGTAAGATATGGGAGTTGGCAGATCCGGTTGTATCCCCTGCATACACGGCTGGACTTGATGGAACACCAAATGAAGTGAAATTGAAATATCTCGCTGATAATAACTTCGCTGATTTAAGAGGTGATGAGCTGAAACAAGCTATCTCTGAATTCATTAACAATAAAGACGAGAATCTCGTTGGCTCGATGGAAACACAAGGAACTACACCTAGAAGACTTACTGACCTTATCGGTTCTTTATCCGATCTTACGTCAGGCAGTGGAGATAAAGGTACACCTATCGTCTTTATCCAAGGTTATTTCGATAACTATACGAATTAGATATATATCTGGTGCCTATAACGGATCGCACCATTCTATACCGTATAAATTAGGAAGAATAATTGCAAACGAGACAAAGCCCTTAAATCTTAAGGGCTTTTTTTATTGGTGAAATCCAAATATTGTATTGAATATATATCCACTTTTCATTATGATAACAATGTTGGTTCTTTCCAACATGTCTTTATGTTGTACAAATACATAACTTCACAGGATGGTGTAGAATGGTTACTCAAAGAAATGTAGCAGTAGCAATTATATTAACTTTGATCACATGCGGAATTTATGGTATCTATTGGTTCATCGTCTTAACGAATGATGTTGGAAGATTGAGCGGAGACCGATCATTTACAGGAGGTAAGAATTTCCTCTTAACGTTAGTCACCTGCGGCATATGGAGTATCGTCTGGGCCTATCAAGTAGGTAAGCAAATGGCACATGCTCAAAGACAACGTGGTATCATGAGTTCCGATAATTCTGTCATCTACCTATTACTTGGAATTTTTGGTTTCGGTATCGTAACGTACGCTTTAGTTCAATCGGAAGTCAATCAACTTGCGTAAGATAGCATTCAGTCCAAAGAGACACCCTTATCTATTATGGGGTGTCTCACTTGGTGTTGTCGGTCTATTTTATTTGAAAGTATGGTTACCTGTGACAAAGATCGCAATCCCTTGTGTCTTTCATGCATTCACTGGATTATATTGTCCTGGTTGTGGAATAACGCGAGCAACACTTTCCGTGTTACATTTGGACATCATTCAGGCGTTTAGATTTAATCCTTTGGTGTTTATCCTGTTGCCGTTATTCCTCATTTATACCGTTGCACAAAGGAAACAGATGAAGTCTACAAGTCAACCCGTTATGGTCTTTATGCTAATCTTGACGATTGCCTTTGGCATATTAAGAAATATACCTGCTTTCGATATATTAGCTCCGACTATTCTCCCTTAAATCATCTGATTACACCCGGAATTTGCTGATCCCATCCTTGAGGGTACTAGCCAAATCAAGCAGCTGTTCGGATGAACTTGCTACCTCTTCCATCGAAGCAAGTTGTTCTTGTGATGATGCTGCAACACGCTGCGAATGAAGTGCTGATGAAGAACTAATACGTTCAAGTTCATCTAGCGAAGCTGCGATCTGCTCACTACCTGCGGACATCTGCTCAGAAGCAGCCGACACTTCCTGCACTTGATCTGACACTTGGCGAATATCGTGAACAATGGCTTGAAAGCTATCTCCTGCCTGTGTCGTCATTCTTGTTCCTACTTGTGCTTCCGACGAACATCTTTCCAGTGACTCAACCACTCTTCCCGTTCTTAAGGTAATCCCTTCTAATATCTCCCCGATCTCGACAGACGATGTCATGGATCGCTCAGCAAGCTTACGAATCTCTTGGGCCACAACCGCAAATCCCTTACCATGTTCTCCCGCATGTGCTGCCTCAATAGACGCATTCAGTGATAACAAATTGGTCTGACTGGAGACATCTGAAATCATCGAAAGAATATCACTGACTCTACCATTCAATTCTTGGAACTCCTTCATGATGTCCACCGTTGAAGATAGACTCTCTTCGATCGTCTGCATCTGATCAACCGCCCCAATGACGATAGACTGTCCGTTGGTTGCACGATTGGTTGTAGCTGTGGCAAGTTCAGATACAACGCTTGCTGACTCTGCGATGCGTTGTATCCCTATGGCCATTTCTGTCATTGCCCTTTGACATTCCTGTGTACTTTGAAGCTGTACATCGGAATCCGATGCGATTTGTTCAATCGCTTGAGCCACTTCGTTCGTTGCTTGTGTCGTCTGTTCAGCACTTAACTGTACATTCGATGCAGATCCAGACAGTTCAAACGATGACTTCTGTATACTGTTCGTTAAATCTCGCAAGCTATGCATCATCATATTAAACGCAGCAGCTGCCTGCCCAATTTCATTCATACTTTGTACTTGCAAACTTACCGTTAGATCTCCTTGGGATGCAAGCTTTGAGACTTCGGCAAGTTGACGTAAGGGGCGCAGTGCGATACGTACCAATAATGCGATGATTCCGATCGCCATGATCGAGAAGATTAGCCCACGGATGATATTTCCCCAGAGCATGCTCGATAAGTTACTCTTTACTTCAGCATAATCAAAATCCACACCAAAGATGGCGATGATTTTCCCTTGCTCATCCTTTATTGATGATAGATAAGTAACCCATGTACCTTCTGCATCTGTGTAGGATGGTGTTATTGCGAAGTCACCCTTCATCACCTGGTTAAGAGTTGCCTCAAAAATATTGTTCATTTTATATTCAGTACCGGGAAGCGTAAAGACTTCGTCGACATTTGTTTGTATATTAACAAGGTACTTCTCGCCATCACGTTCCACTTTATCTGGTAGCATGAGATAAACACCAGGAATATTCACATCACTATCCGACATGACAAATAGCTGGTCCCTTAATTGGTTAAATACGTCTCCCGTTGGTGTTGCTTTGTTACTCACAATTTCGCTTGCTTCCTTAATAAGACTAACACTTGTCTCCATTTGCCTCTTTAGAACTGTACCATACCCAAAGAATTGCTCTTGATATACCTCTTTTTGACCTTGATAGGAGAATATAACAATTAAACTGATTATACCGATAAATACGACTGCTAGTATCAGATTACTCGTTACGATCAGACTCTTTGATCTCAAACCCAATTTCTGTACCATACGCGCCTCTACGCCTCTCATTATGTAATTGTATTTATGCCTGAAGAAGAGATCCATAGGTTATCATGAACTTGTATTGTATTCATACTATACGTTTAGCGCAATGTGATAACCCATGAGTACACTAGGTATATATTATTTTACTACAATTACTTTAAGAAAAGCGAGATATTAGTAGACCAATTGCAATTTCATATTATACTAAACAATTATGTCCCACAAAAGGTTCGGTATGTAGAAGTTGATTTCGTAGGTAGACTAGCGTACAACGTCTGCTCTGGTGTATGAGCATACGTATTAGAGAGGACATCAAGGAGCTGCTTCATGATGCTGTAATCCCCTTCTTCTACTGCTACCTTTATTGCTTCTTCTACCCGATGGTTTCTAGGGATGACCGCAGGATTGTGATTCCTCATGACCTGATGGACAGATTCATCCGATCCACCTTGCCGCACTAATCTTTCCTGCCACAACGTATGCCACCTAGTAAATTCCGACGATTGAAACAGATCGTTATCTTCTAGTTTGTTAAAGGTTAAGGCAACAAAGGTATTCGTATAATCTGCTTGAGCCTTATCCATTAACACTAGAAGATCCTCTATTAACTTCTGATCTTGTTCCTCTTCGTTACTTATACCTAACTTTCTTCTCATGCCTGTAAGCCAAGCATCCGAATATAACTCTTTATATTGTGACAGTGCTTCCTGAGCGATCTCGATAGCCTCTGACTGGTTATCATCCAATAATGGCACTAGCGTCTCAGCGAACCGCGCAAGATTCCAACCCCCAATATTGGGTTGATTCCCATAAGCATAACGCCCTTGTCTATCGATTGAACTAAAGACGGTCGCAGGATCATAGTTATCCATAAATGCACACGGGCCATAATCAATCGTTTCACCGCTAATCGCCATATTATCGGTATTCATTACCCCATGAATAAAGCCAACCAGCTGCCATTTCGCAATCAACATAGCCTGACGATTGATGACTTGCTGTAGTAAATGAAGATAGCGGTGCTCTCCATCCTTCACATCTGGAAAGTGCCTTTCTATTGTATAATCTGCTAGAATTCGAACATCTTCTATCGTTCCCCATTGGGAGGCATATTCAAATGTGCCTACACGCAAATGACTAGCTGCTACACGAGTCAGCACTGCACCTTGTAATACAGTTTCGCGGAATACCGACTCACCCGATGCTACAACTGCTAGACTACGTGTAGTAGGAATGCCTAGCCCAACCATCGCTTCGCTAATGATATATTCACGTAGCATAGGTCCAAGTGCTGCTCGACCATCCCCACCACGAGAAAAGGGCGTTAGACCAGAACCCTTTAGTTGTATATCCACACTCTTACCCTGAGGAGTTGTATGCTCGCCAAACAAAAGAGCTCGTCCATCTCCTAACATCGTGAAGTTTCCATATTGATGTCCAGCATAAGCCTGAGCAAGAGGGGTTACCCCTTCTGGAACGTCGTTGCCTGCTAATATCGCTATGTTCGATTCATGTTGTAACGCTTCGATACTCAGACCTAGTTCTGTTGCCAAACTCTCATTAAGAACAACCAGTTGTGGTGAACTTACACGAGATAAGCTAACAGGTTTATAGAATAATTGTGGTAGACGAGCGTAAGTATGTTCTAGGTTCCAACCGACTTCTAAGTTATTATCTTTCTTATTCATTTGGATCATTCCTCCCTATCTAATTTTCTGACTTTTGCACTCCTAGTGCATAGTTTAACCTCTTATAATATATTTCATTAAATACGCTGTTTTTTTACTATCGATAGCAATTCCAACAATGACAAACAACCTTAGCGCGGTTCAGTACCGATCTAAGGCTGATAATCAATTCGAGTTGAACGCAACGCAGTAGATAGATACATTAAATATGATAGGGATTAGTTCAACTTAACCCAAGCGTTTGCTTCGTTAATATGTGAACCATTTGTAGAAGTTCTGGGTTTTCCTTTAACGAGAGGCCGTAAGAAGGAATCATTTCTTTTATCTTTGGTTCCCACTCGTCCATATGTTCAGGGAAGCATCGCTTTATTATCTCAAGCATAACGGGTACTGCAGTCGACGCACCAGGGGAAGCGCCAAGCAATGCAGCTACGGAGCCATCTGCAGCATTAATTACTTCCGTCCCAAATTGTAACGTGCCCTTCCCAGCAGCGGTATCCTTTATAATCTGTACACGCTGACCTGCTACAATAAGTTTCCAATCCTCACTCTTCGCATTCGGAACGAAATCTCGTAAGGCTTCCATACGTTTTTCTTTGGATAACATAACTTCTTTAATCAAGTAGGTTGTCAACGAGAGGTTCTTCACCCCTGCCGCCAACATCGTTACAAGATTATGTGGTTTCACGGAAGTGATGAGATCGAACATTGAACCGTACTTCAAGAACTTCGGCGTGAAGCCTGCAAATGGTCCAAAGAATAAGGATTCCTTATTGTCTATCACTCTTGTATCCAGATGGGGTACAGACATGGGTGGCGCACCAATCGCGGCTTGCCCATAGACTTTAGCATGATGCTGTGCAACGACTTCTGGTTTGTCACATACCATGAATAGACCGCTCACTGGGAATCCGCCAATTCCCTTTCCTTCAGGAATACCTGATTTCTGTAGCAAGTGTAGACTTCCTCCACCGCCACCAATGAAGACGAATTTTGCCGTATGGTGTTCAATGACACCGCTATCAACATTTCGTACTTTTAATTCCCATGACCCGTCGCTAGTACGTTTCATATCATCCACATTCTGATTGAATTGAATATTGACGTTGTTACGCTTTAAGTGATCAAATAATATACGAGTTAATGCTCCGAAGTTGACATCCGTTCCAGATTCAATTCGTGTAGCAGCTATAGGTTTATTCATTATGCGGTCTTTCATCATAAGCGGAATCCATTCCATTAATTTATCAGGATCTTTGGAAAATTCCATTCCTTGAAACAAAGGATTATTACTTAGCCCTTCGAAACGTTTCTCTAAGAAGGCTACATCCTTCTCTCCTTGTACAAAACTCATATGAGGTACTTGCACGATAAATTCACTCGGATTACGGATCAGGTTACTGCTCACTAGATGTGACCAGAACTGTTTGGAAACCTGATATTCTTCATTCACCTTTATTGCTTTACTAATATCAACACTTCCGTCAGGACGTTCTGTCGTGTAGTTAAGTTCGCAAAGGGAGGAGTGTCCTGTTCCAGCATTATTCCATTCATTAGAACTTTCCTCTCCTGCCTTCGCCCGTCTCTCTAGTACTGTCATTTCCCAGTCTGGTGCTAATTCTTTCAGCAATGTCCCCAAAGTAGCACTCATGATTCCGGCACCAATTAAGATAACATCTGTTTTCTTTTGTCTGTTACTCATGTTTACCGTCCTTTGCAGAAATATTGTAAGCGCTATAGCAAGCATGCGCCTGACATAGTCACACATCACTTCTGAATCAATTATAACCCAACCCTAGTCTATCACTATTATTTATATATTTAAATATTAATTCACATTTTGGTCACCATTTACTTGCAAATCCATATGCGCAAATAAGGACACCTATGATAGGTGTCCTTATACTACATTACTTCTGTGATAAACCTTCCGCCACTTTATCGATATTCCATTTCACCATATCGATATACGTGTCACCCTGTTCACCCTTTTTAGCTAACGAATCGGTAAATATCTTCGAATGTATTGGCACTCCGGTTTCCTTTGAGATGGTTTCCATCGTTTTGGGATTAACACTTGTCTCCACGAACAAAGCCGTAACTTCATGATCATTAATCTTCTTGATAATATTCTTCATTTGTTCAGGTGTTCCTTGGCTATCGGTATTGATCTCCCAAATGTATGCTGCCTCAAATCCATAGGCCTTGGAGAAGTATTTAAATGCGCCCTCACTTGTAACTAGAATACGTTTCTCTTGTGGAATGTTATTGACAATATCCTTCGCGTATTGATCTAACTCGGTAAGTTTCTTCACATATTCTGTTTGATTATTCAGATAATAATCTTTATTGTCTGGGTCCTTCTCCACAATACGTTTCGTGATGATATCTACATATTTTATGGCATTCTGAATATCCATCCAAGCATGAGGATCCTGTTCCGTTTCCTTGCCCTTTTCACTTAAGTACATTGGCGTAACTTCCTCAGTAACTGCAAACGCAACATCCGTTTTCTTAGTTACTTCGAGGAGATCATTGAACCAACCTTTTCCTGTCTCGAGGTTCATACCATTATAGAATACTAGATCGGCCTTAGATACTTTACTCGTATCTTTAGGTAGTGGATCATACATATGTGGATCGGTTCCGATGGGAACCATACTGTATACTTCGCCTTTGTCCCCTACAATATTCTCTGTCATATCCGCTACTATGGAGTACGTTGCAACAATCTTCAACTTACCATCGTTCGCTTCTCCCTCAGCCGCATTTGAACATGCGGATACAATCATAATAAGCATCATTAATGATAGCATTTTTACATTCTTCATCCTTGTTTCAACCCTTTTCTTAAGAAATTATTTTTGGGAGAGCATATAAATGAGATTGCAAACACCGTTACGCCTACTAGAACGATGGTTGCACTTGTTGGTAAATTGAATCTGAAACTCACAATCACACCGATTACTCCAGATACAGCGCCGACAGTTGAAGCTAAGATAATCATATGAAGTAATTTATTGGTCCATAGGTAGGATGTAGCTGCTGGTATAACTAGCATGGCAATAACAAGTACAATACCTACTTGTGATAATGAAGATACCGTGACTACAGATAGAAGCATCATCAATAAATAGTGGTAAAACCCTGTTTTTAAACCATATGCCTTGGAGACAACTGGATCAAACGAACTGATTAAGAGCTCTTTATATAACAACACAATAATTCCAATAACCACTAGCATAATAATAAAGGACTGCGTGATCTCAGACTGTGGAACAGCTAGAATGTTACCAAACAGAATATGAGTTAAATCCAGACCACTCTTAGCAAACGTAATAAGAACAATACCTAGAGCAAAAAATGAGCTAAGAATAATACCGATGGATGTGTCGCTCTTAATATTGCTACGATCAGTAATAAATTGAATGAGAATGGCTGCTAATAGTCCAAAAAGGGAAGCGCCTAAGAGGATGTTAATTCCCAATATATATGACAAAGCCACACCAGGGAGTACCGCATGAGACAAGGCATCTCCCATTAAGGACATCTTTCGAAGTACGATAAAACTTCCCAAAGCGCCAGAGACAATTCCTAGGATGATGGCAGATAACCCAGCATTGAGTGCATAGATCGGAATATTCAATAACGTTGACATATAATCAATCATTGTCGTTGCCCCCAATTCCTTTGATAACGACATTACCCAGAGAGGCACCATATGCACTGCGGATATTCTCCGTTGTGAAGGTATCCTGAACATCCCCAAATGCAATAAGTTTCTTATTTAGAATGATGACCTTATCAAAATACTCCTCGACTTCATGCAAATCATGGTGAACAACCAGTATCGTCTTTCCATTTTCCCGAAGCTGCTTAAGTAGCTTCACGATAATCTTCTCACTGACGAGGTCGATACCAACAAAAGGTTCATCCAAAAAGAATACATCCGCTTGTTGTGCAAGCGCCCTAGCGATAAAGACCCTTTGGAGCTGGCCTCCAGACAAATTACTGATCTGTTTATTGGCAAGATCGCCTATATCCACCATGGACATGCATTGCTCGACGATCTCCCGTTCTTTTTTGCCAGGGCGTCGAAAGATCTTTAGGTTAGGGTAAGTTCCGGTTAGGACGGTATCCCTTACTGTGATTGGAAATGAAAGATCAATGTCATTCTTCTGTGGCACATAGGCGATCTTCCTCTTATATTGAGACATTTCTTTCCCATCGACCGTAACCGTTCCTGATCTTTTCTTGATGACTTCTAACAATGCTTTTATAAATGTAGACTTACCCGCACCATTGGGCCCGATAATCCCTATCGCATATCCAAAGGGGATGTCTATATTGACATGTTCCAGTGCAGAACTACCGAAATAGTCCACATTCAGATCTTTAACTTGGATCATTAACAAGACTCCTTATCTATAATCAATATCATATTTCATAATAAATTCATCTCAGTAGGGCGTTTTACATATAAAGGGGTAAGTGTTGCCCTAGGCAAAGATTTGTTTCTATATACAATATATTTAACAACGGGCAAAATGTCAACGAATTGTTACGATTTTTATATATTTAATTTACCCACAATTAGTTCTAATCCCAACACAAGATACAAAAACATTATTATACATATCTTAGCATTGCCAGAAACAGTAAATATCATTTAAATCATCGCAACGAAAAAAAGGGTGCCTGTATAGGCACCCTCATTAATGATGATCTTCTTCAATTACACCAAGTGCACGGTTCTTCTCTTTGAACCGGCTATTATGTGAAGATACATACGCGAATTTCTCCGCTTCCGGCTCAATGAACAGCTTCGCATTATTGACGGCTAACACAGCATCATTAAAGGTACCGGCTATTAACCTCACTTTAGTTGTATAATTAACGAAGTCACCTGCAGCAAATATACCCGGTATATTCGTCTGCATGTGATCACTCACATCCACTGTCCATTCTCCGATATTTAGTCCCCACTCCCGTAAAGGGCCGAAGTCGGTCTTCATCCCATGATTAACAATCACATCATCTACATCTATAATCTCTATGGATCCGTTGTCTACATGGCTCAAGCTCACCTGATCAATAGAGAGTCCATCCTTACTATGAAGCTTCTCCACAACATAAGGGGTCAAGATATTGACGGTAGATTGTTGCATACAAATGATATTTCGTTCATGTCCACCAAATTCGTCCCTCCGATGAACAATAGTGACACTTTTCGCTACAGGCTCTAATTCATTGGCCCAATCTACCGCAGAATCTCCGCCTCCTGAGATGATTACATTCTTGTCCCGAAAGGGCTCCAGTTCCTGTACTGTATAATGCAAGTTGCCGACCTCATACCGGTCCGCACCTTCAATGTCTAACTTAGCCAAGCTACGAACCCCATAACCTACAGCCATAATTATAGTTTTTGTCCAATGTCGATCCCCAGATGTTGTGACTAATAGGAACGTACCATCTTCCTGTATATGAAGCTCACTCACATGTTCTCCGAGGACTAATGTCGGGTCAAACGTTTGAGCCTGTTGAACCAACTGTTGGATAAGGTTTCTACATATCGTCGGTGTTACCCCACCAACATCCCAGATCATCTTCTCCGGATACAACAGCATTCGTCCTCCCAGCTCAGCGTTAGCGTCAATAAGCTTCACTTTCATATCTCGCATTCCGCTATAAAATGAAGCATACATCCCTGCAGGCCCACCGCCAATAATCGTTACATCATATAATTCAAGGTTACTTTCCAACCCATACACTCCTTTGTCATGCGCTATATTATTACTCTATTCTAATGATAATGATTATCGTTGTCGATAGGCAATAAATTCACTCGCTATAAAGTTGCCCACATCAAAAGGCCCCTTCAACATTTGAAGTGGCCTTTTCTGATTAAACGATTTACCTTTTTTCATGATATAACATTCATTCTACTAGCGTATTTACACATTAATCGTTTGTTCTTGTTCACTAACCTTCTCCGGCATAACCTTAACTCGATCACTAGCAGATACCAACGGAATCGCCTTGATAAATATCGCAACAATAACAGCAGCGAACATAATGATTGCACCCGCTAAGAAGACCGTTGTCAGTGTGTCACTGAATACTCCCTTTACACTAATAACCATCTGTTGAGCCATTGGTAACAAGTCAGCAGGCATCTGATTCAGTGTTTGTTCTAATTTCGGTTGATCTAATAACATTTGAGGATTTAATAAACCACCCATTAATTTCGCTTGATCAGCAGGAAGAGATGTATACCCCGCAATAGTGCTGTCAGCGAATATCCCCTTCATTTCACTAGCCATACGTGAGCTCATTACTGCGCCGAACACCCCAATCCCAATGGTATTACCCAAGGAACGGAATAGTTGGGATGAAGCGGATGCCACACCCAATTGATGCATAGGAACTGCATTTTGAACAGTCAATGAGAATACAGGCATACTAGCACCTAGACCAAGTCCAACGATGCACAAATACGTGATAAGTAGATAGACCGGCGTATCTATATTTATATAATGAAGCAATGTAATTCCGATTGTAGCTATGCTTAGACCAATAATAGCCAGGCTTTTATATTTCCCCGTTCTCGTCATAAATTGACCAGAAAAAGCTGTTGCAAAAACCATGAAGATCGACATTGGCATCATAATATATCCTGAACCACTTGGTGAGATCCCCTTTACCCCTTGAATAAAGAATGGAACATATATCATAACACCCATCATACCCGCACCTAGGAAGAATCCTGAAATATTCGATAAAGTCACAATATTATTTTTAAACAAGGAAAGTGGAAGCACCGGATTCTTTACCTTTGTCTCTGTTATAATAAAGGCCAATAGTCCAACCAAGGTCAGACCAAATAGTCCGAGGACTTGCCATGACGTCCATGCATATTTACCAGGTCCTTCACCTGCAAAGCTAAATGCCAGTAACAACGAGACCACCGTAACGGTAATAAATAGAGATCCAAAATAGTCAATAGTCTCTCCCTCTCTACGAGGAACCTTTGGAAACAATAGCAATATCATAATAAATGCAACGATTCCAAGGGGTAGGAATACCCAAAATACCCAATTCCACGCAAAGTGATCAACGATGTATCCGCCCATTAAGGGTCCCAGAACACTAGAAATCCCAAATACTCCACTCATTAATCCAGTCCATCGGGCTCTCTCTCTTGGAAGGTATAAGTCACCAATTGCCGTAAAAGCTGTTGACATAATCATACCTGCACCGAATCCTGTTATTCCACGAAAAGCAATCAACTGAACGATATCCGTAGATAAACCCGATAAGAATGCTCCAATGGTGAACAAGCCAATCCCGGCTAATATGAAAGGCTTTCTGCCATAAATATCTGAGAGTTTCCCCACTAGAATGGTGGCTACTGCCGTTGTAAGTAAGTAGATGGTAATGGCCCACGTTAAATACTCCATTCCACCAAGACTGGCGATAATTCTTGGCATGGCTACGCCAATAATCGTCTGATTTATGGCTGAGAAGAACATGGCAACCATAATTGCAATCATAATTGTCATTTTTTTCTTTTCTGCTAAATGAATCATTTATCTGTTTCCTTTCGAATGTTGCTTAAATTGTTTACTGCCTGTTCAAACACGTTAACAAGGTGCTCCAGTTCTGCATCTGATACATGACTGAACACGGATCGCATCGTCCCTTTTCCATCTTCTCGCATGACTTTCATGCTATCTTCTGCTTTACTAGTTAATTTCAAGTAGACCACTCGACGGTCATCTTCATTTCGAATTCGCTCAATATAGCCCTGATTGATTAACTTGTCGGAGGACACGGTCACCGCTCCCGCTGTCAGGTGCAGGGATTCAGCTAATTCGCTCATCTTCATGGGTCCGCTTCGTTCTAAGTGAAACAAGATATAGGACTGAGAACCTGGGAATTGTTGTTCAAAAATTCGCTTCCACACATAACTCATACTTCTGTTTAATTGCCAATACAATTTGTCAAATTGAGTAAATAGTTCTTCGTCCAAATACAATGTGGCCACCTCTTTATCTAATAACTACTTTAATCATTAAATACTTTAACAATTCAAGTATTAATTATAAGGTGTCTTTTCTCCATTGTCAATTTGTATCCTATCTATTACAGATTGAAATGAAACATAAGGTATAACCACAACACCCCCTATTCTCATGGGAGAATAGGGGGTGTTGTGGACCACGAATCATATATTCACATATTACACGCGTCTACCTATATATTTCTCTAATGCTATATAAGTGCCTCTTCTTCGAGCACGTTTGACGATAACATCACATAGGTACCGCTGTATCCAGCAAGGAATACCTATAATTAGTGTATTTTGTAGTGATAGAATTAATGCCGTATATGCTAGAGATTTAGGATTCCCTTTATGATCCGTTAAGCCATCAGCTATGAGACCGTAGTGAATACGAACAGACTCCTCGAACTGACTTGGCGATGTTAGTCGAACTCGGAATGTAACGGGCCCATCATCATTATTCATAAATGTATGAGGTGTATCTACCCAAGCTATTCGACGGTCACCAGATCCTAGCGTATGTTTTGCCTTTCCTAATATGATGGTAAGCTTACCCGAAATCACTTCAAACTCTTCATCAAATCTATCGTGTATATGTAGAGGAGGTCCCTTCCCATATGGGGGCAATACAACTTCAATTAATAAATATTCGCCATTCGTATCCTCGGCCGTTTCTATAAACGTAATTTGTTCACCTGTGACTTGGTTAATCGTCGTTCGTTCCATTCAAGGCCACTCCTTCGAGATAAGTCATCATCCAAGATCAACATGCTTTATATCATAATTTTTGCTCGTTAATTTCTCTGCTGTGAATGATCGACTTGCGTTAGGCTCTATATATAACGCAGTATCTTGATTGTATACAATCGATACCCGATCGCCAGACTTCAATAGACTGCCATTCGTAACAACGTTTGAGTGTAACGTATACTGATGTGACTTTCCTAGATCATCAATGATACATATGTCCATTGCATTCCAGCGAATAATCCTGCCATTTTTGACTTGTACTTCCAAGTTCGCATATAGCTCTGCATTTGCTACAAAAGAGGAGAATTCCACCTTTGCCATGTTATCCTGTGGACGAAACATTTGATCTTCATATCCGTTAATAATACCTAATTGGATTGCCGCATTAACATAACCTATATACTCGCTACTTATTTGATCAGCATCTTTAAACGGAGGTCTTATATTGACGGATGATCTAGCTAAATAATCCTGTTTAAGTGCTCTCACGACTATTCTTAGCATCCACTCTCTTGTAACTTCACTTATACCCCAAAAGGTTGATTCAGCTATTTCCTCCGACTCACGTATAATCCCCTTTTCCATCGCAAAAGAGACCCAGTTAGTTGCCCAAACATCGGTATCTAACGTAAGCAATTCGGAGGAAACTGGAGGGCAATTCACGCCCATTAAGCTCAGTGCGATAACAACGGCATCCTGTTTAACTAATGGGTCATTAGCAACATACGCTTGATTTGTACTATTTCCCTCTCTAGCATAGGATTTAACTGGCATCATATTGTTGTAGGGTGATAACCCACCTGAGACTTCATTAATTCTAGGTATCAAGGAAACACTCGCCTCATGTCGGGTGACTTTGCCATTGCCGATACCTCCCAACATTAAATGTAGTGCTCCAATCGATATAATCTGTTTACGATTCGATCCAAACGCATTATCGTTCATTTAAACACCACTTTCTGATATGTAAAGTTTATCAGTTCACATGAAATCACCTATTTAACTAATATATATATTTAAAAAATGATTCAATAGTGACTATTGTCATTACTTTGTCATGTGACAAAATGGAATTTCATGTCATGAGTAATAGAGCCAATCCAAAATGGATGGCCCTATGTTACTAGGAAGCACGTCTTGTCGAGTTTCTTCATTTGTTTACCCTGCGGGCCTTCCATATTTCCAAATTCATAAATTGTCGATTACGTAGAAGGTCCCTTTGTTCGAAGTGGTCTAGGCAACAAGATCATCTTATCGACTTTTTACGAGTAGTTCCATGGCTTCCTTAACCACTTTGTCGGTATTGTTTCCTACCGCTAATTCTTCCACTATGCATTGCTGCAAATTTTCGGCAACGATTTGGGCAATTGCTTTATCCGACGCATTTCGAACTGCAGACAACTGACTTACAACATCTTTGCATGATTTCCCTTCGTCCATTAAACGTAAGACCCCACGTACCTGACCTTCAATTCTTTTCAACCGATTTTTCATTTCATCACTATAATTATAATTCATTCATTATCCCTACCCTTCGATTCATATACTCGTATAAGTATATTATATGACAAAATGCAATAACATGCAGAGGTAAGCGAATAGCACCACTGTGGCTTTCGATGCATCCCCTAATAAACAGTAATTGTAATTGAACTAACATTCTTAAATTTTAAATATTCAAATTGGCTTGACATGATACCCCCTAGGGTATACTATAGGGTTAGAAGTTGATCAAAGTAATCAATATTTTTTTCTTCTTTGAATACCTATAGAGGTATGGGTATTTAAATGGTACTCTTATTAACATTACATCATTGGAATGATTTATAGGAAAAATTTTACCCACAAACATACCCCTATGGGTATAGAATTTATTTATTGGAGGTCCTTACATGACTGAGAAGAAGAAAAAAACAACCATCGTATTATTTAGTGGTGACTATGATAAGGCTATGGCAGCTTATATCATTGCAAATGGAGCAGCTGCTTATGATCATGAAGTTGTCATTTTCCATACCTTTTGGGGATTAAATGCTCTTCGTAAGGATGAGCCATTGACCTTAAACAAGAGCCTCCTCGAGAAAATGTTTTCGAAAATGATGCCTAGAGGAGCAGACAAAATGGGATTATCCAATATGCACTTTGCCGGTATGGGTCCTAAAATGATCAAGCATGTTATGAAAAAGCATAATGCATTAACTCTTCCTCAATTAATTGAATTATCTCAAGAACAAGAGGTCAAGCTTATAGCTTGCACGATGACAATGGACTTATTAGGTCTGCAACAAGCAGAGTTATTAGATGGAATCGAGTATGCAGGCGTGGCTGCATATCTAGCAGATGCAGAAGATGGTAATGTTAACTTATTTATTTAGCTAAGGGAGGAAACAACATGATAAAAACAAACTTAGTATTAGATGCTAAAGGATTAGCATGTCCAATGCCAATAGTAAAAACTAAAAAGGTTATGAACAGTTTGGAAGCTGGTCAAGTCCTGGAAATTCAAGCGACGGATAAAGGCTCAACTGCTGATATGAAAGCTTGGTCAGAGAGTACAGGTCATCAATATTTAGGAACTATAGTAGAAGGAACTGTTCTGAAACATTACTTGAGGAAATCAAGCGGTGAAGAACTAATCGAAAAAAAGTATGAACATATTATTGCAAATCACGAGCTTCTTACTCAATTAGATTCGAACAAAAATATGATAGTCCTTGATGTACGCGAATCTGCTGAATACTCATTTGAACATATTCCTAATTCTAAATCGATTCCTTTAGGTGAACTAGAAGAACGTCTAGGCGAGTTGAATCAAGATGTTGAAATTTATGTCATATGCCGTACCGGCAGCCGAAGTGATCTAGCCGCACAAAAGCTAACTTCAGTGGGCTTTACACGAGTAATGAATGTAATTCCTGGGATGAGCCAATGGGATGGCCCTATAGAAAAGTCAGTAAACTAAATTAATATAACCAAATGGAGGAATATATCATGACTAAAAAAGTAGCAATCATTGCAAGTAATGGAGGACTATTTGACGCATATAAAGTTTTCAACATAGCAACAGCAGCTGCAGCAATGGAACAGGAAGTTGCCAAATGACGATGGACGTTATGGGACTTGATAAAGAAGATTTTGTAGACGCAATTGAAGTTGGTGGGGCTGTTACTTTTCTAGATTTCGCTAATGATGCAGACGTGAGCTTAACATTTTAAACAAATAATATTTAATAAATTCACTTTATGAGGAGGGTATCATGTGTCAGTAAATGAAATGACGGCTAAAGAAGTTGCGAAGAGAGTTATGAACAAAGAAGAACTATTTGTTTTGGATGTCCGTAATGAAAGTGATTTTAACGATTGGAAAATTGAAGGTGAGAATATTGAGGTCTTTAATACCCCCTATTTTGATCTACTAGATGGTATTGAAGAATTCATGCACAATATCCCAACGGATAAAGAAGTATTAGTCGTTTGTGCTAAAGAAGGCTCTTCCATTCTTATTGCTGAAATGTTGTCTGATGCAGGACGTACGGTGTCTTATCTAAAAGGCGGGATGAAAGAATGGAGTGAACATCTAGAACCAGTCAAAATTGGGGATTTAACTGATGGCGGAGATATTTATCAATTTGTGCGTCTTGGTAAGGGTTGTTTATCTTACATGATCGTTTCAAACGGTGAGGCTGCCATCATAGACCCTACAAGAATGATTGATGTCTATACCGATTTCGCAGATCGTATTAATGCAACCATCACTCATGTTCTAGACACACACTTACATGCGGATCATATTTCGGGTGGCAGACAAATTGCAGAGAAAACCAAAGCAACCTATTGGTTACCTCCAAAAGATGCTACGGAAGTTCAATTTAATTACCAACCATTAGAGGGTGGAAATGTTGTGACGATTGGGAATACTGCTATTGCCATTCATGCTCTATATTCTCCTGGCCACACGATTGGTTCCACATCATTTGTTGTCGATGACAAGTACTTGCTCTCTGGAGATATATTATTCATTGATTCTATTGGCAGACCTGACCTAGCTGGATTAGCTGAGGATTGGGTGGGAGACTTAAGGGAAACTCTTTATAGTCGTTACAGAGCGTTGTCAGAAGAATTAATTGTATTGCCTGCTCACTTTATGATCATTGAAGAATTGAATGAGAATGGTAGTGTTTCTAAGAAGTTAGGTACGTTATTGGTGGAGAATCATGGCCTAAATATTACTGATGAGCAAGAGTTCCGAGATACGGTCACAGGAAACTTACCACCACAGCCAAATGCTTATCAAGAAATCCGTAAAACCAATATGGGGAAAATCACTCCAGATCATGAAGAACAACGTGAGATGGAAATTGGACCGAATCGCTGTGCGGTTCGTTAAAAATAAAGGAGAACTAAATAATGAATAATTCAGATAAAGTATTAGATGCACAGGGACTAGCTTGTCCAATGCCGATTGTCAAAACAAAGAAAGCTATCAATGAGCTAGAAACGGGTCAAGTGTTAGAAGTACATGCAACCGATAAAGGATCTAAGGCTGATATAGCTGCATGGTCAAAATCTGGCGGTCATGAGTTATTAGAGTCTACGGAAGAAAATGGCATATTTAAATTTAAGATTAAAAAGGGTTGATAAAGAAATAAAGGGAACCTTAGGGTTCCCTTGTTTTATCAAAGGAGAACGGCAAAGGAGAACAAATCATGGATATTACATTTATTATTACCATCGCTTTAATAGGTTTTATAGGATCATTTATTTCCGGGATGTTGGGTATAGGCGGATCGATTATTAAATACCCCATGCTGTTGTATATACCACCCATGTTCGGCCTAGTAGCATTCAGTGCACATCAGGTGTCTGGGATAAGCGCTGTTCAAGTTTTATTTGCTTCGTTTGCTGGTGCCTGGGCCTATCGTAAAGGCGGATATTTAAACAAGTCGCTCATTATATACATGGGTGGTAGTGTGTTAATCGGAAGTTCGATAGGAAGTTTTGGATCACAATCCATGTCAGAAGACGGTATTAATATTGTCTATGGGGTTCTTGCTTTAATCGCGGCAGTCATGATGTTTATTCCAAAGAAAGGAATCGATGATATTCCTCTAGATAAGGTAACTTTTAATAAGTGGATTGCATCGATTCTAGCTTTAATCGTAGGATTAGGTTCAGGTGTTGTTGGTGCTGCAGGTGGTTTCCTATTAGTACCGATCATGCTAGTCGTTCTAAGGATTCCAACAAGGGTAACCATCGCCTCTTCACTTGCGATAACCTTTATCTCATCTATTGGAGCATCTGTGGGGAAAATAACTACAGGGCAAGTCGATCTCTATCCTGCTTTAATCATGGTAATAGCCAGCATCATAGCTTCTCCTCTAGGAGCGATAGTTGGAAAAAAGATGAACACAAAAGTCCTGCAAATTATTTTAGCACTCCTTATCGTAGCCACGACCATAAAGATTTGGTTGGATATTCTAGTATAGCAAAATATTTATGCTAAATTAATAATACCAGCATTATTGGATCATTTGTCAGTCTAGGATAGAGACCTCATAGTCTTTATCCTATTTCTAATTTGATCGTGATCAGGATTAGCAAATCGTCTTTTATATGGGAGGGACAACTTCCTAAGCCTGCACCTACCTTCTTCTCATTCCAATGTCAGAACGATCTGTTCTCCGGTTCGGGAGATTCTATAGATACCCTCCTGCAAATCAATGCCATAATGCTTCTTCAACAGCCGCTTCGCATCATAATCGCTCTCCACGACAACAAGATAATCATATCCACTCAACAAGTTATCCATATTATCTTCATAGAATAGAACAATTCCATCTACGTTCGGGGCATACAAGAAGTACTTCCCGACATATTGCATGTAATAGTTGGTCACCTGCTGGTCCTTGTCCGATGCGTAGAAGAGATACTTCCTGTTATCTTCTTGACCGCCTCTGTACCACCTATCACCAGTAATGGCTTGAACTTTATAGGGAAGCGTACTATCGTAGCTCTTTGCAATAGAAACCATGCCGTTATATTCGGATAATAACAAGGTGATGGCCACAGCCGTACACGCTATAACTCCCTTTTGATAGTAGCCCTTTGTGTTGGTATTCTTAAATGCACGATATTCAGGCACTTCACCGATCTTATAATGGAAGGAACGTTCTATGTCTACCGCAGCACATAGCACCAACCCACCCGTAAGCAATACCACCATACTCGATGCATAGCGCTCAAATCCCGCCAACCAAATCGCCTCATCTAATGGCATGGAGTAAAGGTACAATCCCAGAATCCCGGCATAATACAGCACTAGTACGATATCAAGAGCAATCAGCGCCTTCCACAACTTCCATCTCTTCTTCAATACAACTGACGCAAATACAGAAGCTGCAATCGCTACAACATGAAGAATGACAATGCCCATAGCTGGTCGAGTCGTAAGATCGGTGCTAGACCTTAGAAACAGTGAAATAATCTCACCCATTTGCTCTGGCGTCTTTTCCATCTGAAGGCCGGTAGCAGAAACATCAAATTTGTTCGCTATACCTTGGAATACTTCCCTCATTCTCCAATTCCAACCGAGGAAAGGAAACCATGCGCCGCAGATTGTCCCAACAACACTCACTGTATCCTTCCAACTGTTCTTTTTCCGGTGAATTAGCCATGTATATATCAAATAGATCAGACCCATTGCGGCAAAGATAACACCCGTGCTTTTAATGATTGTCAGCAACCCTGCAAGCGGTAGAACCACCATACAGGCCCGCTTCAGATCATGTTGGTACTGATGGATAACTGCAAAGATGGCTAGTACATAAATTGGGAGCAAGAAATCCACCAACAGATTGTTGATCCGGATCGTAATATTAAAGAACGACAACGTGGAAAGGCCTAACCCGAGAAAGGCATATAGCAAAAAACGTTTCTTTTCGGACACGATGCCAAACATGGCATAGAAACAGGAGAAGATAAGTACCCCTTGCGCCAATAGCATAACCGATTGGGAATGTCCCGCGAAACGGCACACATAATAAAGAAAGGACGAGATGCCTAGCGGATAGTTCTTGAAGTCAATGAGATTAGAAGCCGACGTTGGAAAGGCGTCTGTACTTAACATTTGCTTCACGACGATAGCCCAGTGTGAAAAGTTATCGTAGTGCGTTAATTTATTCTGAAAGAGTACCAAGAGAAATATGAAGCTCCCTGCGAAGAAACAAAGCTGAAACAGAAAAGTAGAAAATCGAAATGGAGCTCGTTCTCGTAACCATTGGTACACCACCACCACAAATGCAAGAAGACCTAGGATCATAACCACTAGACTACCCTTATATAGTTGCCCGATTAGACCGCTAAAGAAAACCATACAGGCAATCGATGAGAACACAAATACAGGGATGAACTCCCACTGTAACGACACTGTCTTCCGAACAAGTAATACGTATCCAAGACAGGAGAATACCAATAAGACTCCCATCAAAAGTTGAATCATCAGCATCTCTATCTCTCCTAACCTTTTATAGTAGCAAGCTCGGAATACTGGTGAATCAAATCTTCCAATAATTGATCTATAAGGCCAGATTCCACAATATGTTCAATATTCTCAACGGATAGAAGTATCTCACGCTGATCAGCTGTTGTTTTTCCTGTATGTTGTACAATAACTTCGATATTATTTTTGGTATAAAAGGTAACTACGTCATCTTCTGAGATTCTCCCCTGAAAATCAGAGGCAGAAAAGAAATGATAATTGAAACTGTTAAGCGTACAGCTAGTACCATTTGTAAAAACGACCGGATGTTGAAGTGAGATGCGCGGCATTTTTCTCTCGTCTGATCTGGATTGGACAACACGTCTTTTTACATTGCGAAGCATATCATCATAGGCCGTGTCCCAAAGATTCATCTGCTCTGGTAATGTATGCTTTCGGTCATAAATAATCTGCATGTATTGGCGTTTATCCGTCTCACTGACGGGCTCAACCTGCGCGGAATACCGCCAACCCTCCCCATCCTTTTTGACATAGACGATAACTGCATTAAGATGTGCCTCATAACGCTCGGTTCTTACAACTAAGGAGATCGTCTCTTCCTGCGGTAAATAAATGGGATAAGGGATATAAAAGGCAATCCCATTCTCGGATACATCTACAGACTGGGCCTGATAGCGTAGATTCTTAGCTTTGTAATGGATTGTAATAGCCTCTTGTGCACGAATACGCTCTGTCTGGCGATAAGCACGACGACCGATCATGAAGAATAGGGCATATAACAAGGAAACCATATTATAAACAAGCCAAAAGATAATGATACTGCTATAGAACAACGCTACCCCGTATTTACCGTTCACAAATCGGAACACTGCCACAATTGAAAGTAATAGTAGGAAAATATGCGGGAGTGCATACAACAATGAGGTTATCCATTGTCTTCCTACGGTCTTGTTCTTGTTCGTGATCTTAAACTTTCTCTCGTGTATGCCTATCGTTTCGAGTAAGACCGGCATAATTAAATATGGCATAAATATGGTGTCGATAACCTGGCTCCATCGCTGATTACGAATATTACTGGACAGATAACGCATCGACATGCTGTAACAGAAATAGGACGGAAGCCAAAAGATTAGAATTTGCCAGAAGCTAGTATTTACAATCTGGAAGTCATATAGCGCAAATAGAATAGGCGCCATAATAAAAATCAACCGGTTAAAGAAGGACCACCAATACAAGAAGGTACTTAAGTAAGTTACTCTCGTCCATAAGGGAAGCTTCTTTGAAAAGATAGCCTTGGTATTCTGCAAACTTTGAATAATACCCCTTGCCCAGCGGGTGCGTTGCTTAATCATGCTCTTGATCGTTGTTGTGGACAGCCCGGCGGCCTGAACCTCTGTTGTTGCATACGTAATATAACCTTCTTGCTGCAAGCGGATGCTCGTCTCGAAATCCTCAGTAATCGTCTTGAGTGGAAAGCCACCAATTTCCTCCATTGCTTTCCGGGAAATGACCGTATTGCTCCCTGTATAAGCCACTGCATTGGAGGCATTGCGTAGAATATTAACTTCTCTTGAGAAGAAATCCTGCTCGTTAGGAATCCCATGCTCTGCATAAAGATTGAATTGGAATAAGTCCGGATTATAAAAGCTTTGGGGGGTCTGAACCAGACCGAGCTTGAATGTATCATTCAATTCATCCTCTCGGCGAAGTCGCCATTGACCATTGACCTCTATATATTTGGAAAGCAGGAAATACGGAACAGTCTTCATAAGAAAGGTGTGCTGTGGAATCATATCCGCATCAAAGGTTGCAATCAGTGGAGAGGAAGTTCGACTAAGTGCATTATTTAAGTTCCCTGATTTAGCCTCCGTATTCCCGGGGAAACCAATATAACCCACGCCTAGCTCTCTAGCAAGAGCCTCAACCTCAGGCCGTACACCATCATCGCACAAATAAATATGAACCTTCTGTTTATCTGGATAGTCCATAAACGTACAGGCATTGACTGTTTTATACAACAAATCGACCGGCTCATTATGCGTGGCAATGAATACATCTATATCTGGATAATCATCAAGTGAAATCGTTGGGAGGCTAAGCTGTGCACTTTCCCTCTTCATCTTTTGAACAAATAATTCAAAGGTGGTTAGCACCGTTAACGTTTCAGCCCCAATCAACAGGATACCAAAGACGATGTTCAACAATCCCTGATCCCAGGGTAGCGTAAAAATCATTCGCCATAACAAATAGATAGACATCAGGATCATCGTAACAATAAAGAGCGTATTTTGCCTTTTTTCGTTTTGCATGAGAGTTACCGCCTCCTTACTGCAAATACCCAACGCCGCTGGATTTGAAAACTTAGTAGAAATAACAGGCCATCACACCCGAGTTTCGCTATTTTCTCATCCACAAAGAACACGGTATGAGCCAAATATACCCCCGTACTAGATAGCAATATCACGAACGTACACAGCGTCAAATAACGCCATAGACTTCCCTGGCTACCCTCTTTACGGAATACAAAATACTTATTCAGTAAATAATTGACTACGATAGAGATAACTCTAGCAATCACTGTCGCTAATAGAATCCTTAAATAATCTTGCTGACCCAAAATTGGACGCAAGAGATCAATCAATAGCCATGCGATGCCTAAATCGACTACAGCACTAGCAACAGAAGAAGAGATAAATCGAAAGAAATTGGAGAATAGAACACCCATCACCCGGGCGCTATCCCGGATTGCCTTAAAATGGGTTCCCGCATTTCCATTTTCATAAATGACTTGAATGGGTAGGGTATGAATCGGTATACCAGACTGAATACAGGAGATTAGCATCTGAAGTTCGTATTCAAATCGAGATCCTTTAATCGTTTGCATAAATGCTAGTAGCTTGGGGCCAAAGGCACGAAGCCCTGTCTGTGTATCTGATAGTTTCTTACCGTATAGTATGGAGAAAATAATAGAGGTCATGCGATTTCCCAGCAGAGACTTAGGTGGAATACCCTCCTGGTTAAAGTTCCTTACCCCGAGTAGTAATACATCTGGATGACGCCCCGCTTCTAGAGCAATCCTGTATACATCCTGCGCAGCGTGTTGCCCGTCTGAATCTGCCGTCACAACAGAGGTCACATCATCAAACTGCTGTTCAATATACTGAAAGCCAGTTTTCAGTGCAGCGCCCTTTCCCTGATTCATCTCATGCCGTAGCACGACACAACCATTCTCATGAAGCTCGCCAAAAATGGACTGATACTCCTCACCAGAGCCATCATCCACAATGATAATATTCATAAGGCCGTAATCTCGCAAATTCTGTACATAAGACAACAATTTCTCATCTGGCTCAAGCGCTGGAATAAGAATAATTGTTTTGCCTTTTTGTTTCCCAAAATTCATTCGGATATGCCTCGTTTCTACATTTTTCGACAAATTTATTAAGCTTGTGTAGTATAACATCCAAAAAGAACTCAGTAAACGAGTAGTAGCAAGCTTTTACACTAAAGGGGTAGATGAAAGGGGGTATTAGACTCTAATATCAGGAATCCAGTTTAATTAACTCCATTTTGTTATAACCATGTGCATTTTAGAAGAGAGTTATATATCTATATAAACAAAACTTTCATTTGACAAACAATAAAGAAATATATATCATTGACAACGATAATCATTATCAATTATAAAGGGGAGCTTAATATATGAACACAAAACGCAAAGTCTTACTAAGTATATTATCTATTTCAGCAATGTTACTGCTATTTGGCTGTTCAGCTGACAAATCGAATTCCACTTCTAAGAACACGGCAGATACAACGCAGGTCGAAGCAACTTCCCAATACCCAATCGTCATCAAGCATGCTTTTGGCGAAACTATCATTAAAGAGAAACCTGCACGCGTTGCTACGATTTCATGGGCAAACCATGACGTTGCACTCGCTCTTGGAGTTGTACCTGTAGGCTTTTCAGCAGCGAATTACGGCATTCAGGATGATAGCGGACTATTACCTTGGACAGCAGATAAGATTAAGGAACTCGGTGTAGATAACCCTACTATCTTCCAAGATACTGACGGACTTGATTTCGAAGCCATTTCAGATGTAAACCCAGATGTTATTCTCGCAGCATACTCAGGTATTACGCAGGAGGAATATGACACTTTGAGTCAGATCGCACCCGTTATTGCCTACCAAACAAGCCCTTGGGTAGCTTCATGGCGAGAACAAGTTACATTCGATTCAATGGGTATGGGCTTGGAAGCAGAAGGTAAACAACTGATTGCCGACACAGAGAAATTAATTCAAGCTAAAGCAAATGAATTCCCTATTCTTAAAGGTAAAAAGGCAGCATTTGTTAGCCTATCCGCTACAGACTTGTCTAAATTCTATATTTATACACCAACAGATCCTCGTGGTGCGTTTCTTACAGAGTTAGGAATGGAATACCCTGAGAGTATCACAAGCAAAATTACGGATCCAAATAGTTTCTATTTAGAATTAAGTGCTGAAAACTCAGATATGCTGAACGATGTTGATCTTTTCGTATCCTACGGGGATGACAATACATTAAAGGCACTACAGGCTGATCCGATCCTTGGGAAAATTCCAGCAGTTCAAAGAGGATCTGTTGTCATTATTGGAGATAACACTCCACTTGCAGCGGCAGGAAACCCCAACCCACTTTCCATTCAATATTCCATTGATGAATACTTAAAGTTACTGTCAGAAGCCGCTAACAAGGTTAAATAAATGATCCATTCATCTGCTTCAGAACACAAGCAGTTACTTATACCGAGGAATTTTATCAGAGTGCTTGTACTCTGCCTGATCTTACTCTGTATATGTATATTGGCTTCTCTTGCCTTTGGCTCTCGTAACGTTGGATGGGATGAACTCATGTCTGGCTTATTCCATCCTGATGTACAATCCCATGGAGCAAATGTTGTACGGCAACGGATGGCTAGAACTGTATTTAGCTTAATGTGTGGTGCCGCACTGGGAGTCTCCGGCTCCCTTATGCAATCCGTCACACGTAATCCCATTGCAGATCCCAGCATATTAGGAGTCAACACAGGGGCTTCCCTGTTTGTTGTTTGTGGGATTACCTTTTTAAATATCAGCTCGCCTAGTCAATATATCTGGCTTGCACTAGCGGGAGCAATGATAACGGCCATCTTTGTATTCGGAATTGGTTCTATGGGGAGTGGCGGTGCCACGCCCCTTAAACTTGTTCTAGCGGGCGCCGCTACAAGTGCCGCATTATCTTCACTCGTCATTGCCATTATGATCCCCCGCTCAAATGTTATGGATCAATTTAGATATTGGCAGGTCGGCAGTGTTGGGTCAGGTAACTGGAGTAATGTCTCTACTTTGGCTCCTTTTCTAATCGTAGGCATACTAATAGCGTTATTCTCTGCTCCAGCACTGAATGCATTAGCATTAGGCGATGAAGTTGCTACTGGTTTAGGTGTCCGAACGGGCATGCTTAGATTTATTGCGGCCTTTGGTGGTGTCCTATTATGTGCTGCAGCAACGGCATTAGCAGGCCCTATTGGATTTATCGGTTTATTGGCCACCCATGTGATTCGGCTTGTTCTTGGTCCTGATTTACGCTATATCATCCCGATGTCAGCCCTCTCAGGTGCCATTATCTTAACGATATCCGATGTGTGCGGTAGACTTATCGGCAGTCCGGGTGAGCTTGAGGTTGGTATCGTAACGGCATTTATTGGAGCACCTATTCTAATCTTACTAACGATGAGAACGAAGATGAGTGCCTTATGATCAATAAATCTATGAATCCTATTATCGTAGGCAGAATAAAGAGACGTCGTCGGTATATA
Organism: Paenibacillus sp. CMAA1364; assembly: GCF_054373195.1. Lineage (NCBI taxonomy): Bacteria > Bacillati > Bacillota > Bacilli > Caryophanales > Paenibacillaceae > Paenibacillus > Paenibacillus sp. CMAA1364. The sequence continues at coordinate 57,944 of NZ_JBITNB010000010.1, forward strand.
CTCGTAACTTCCTTACTTGCAATCATTTCTTTAGCGCTTTGTTGCGCTATGCTTATGCTAGGAAACACGATTTATCCGGTTCAAGATGTTATACGTGTCCTACTGGGCGAGCAAATTAAGGGTACATCCTTTGCTGTGGGTACAATCCGCCTTCCACGAATGGTTGCAGGCCTCTTCTCCGGATTTGCCTTCGGAGTTGCGGGTACCGTATTCCAGACCATGTTGCGCAATCCTCTAGCTAACCCCAATGTCATCGGTATCACAACTGGATCAAGTGCAGCCGCTGTCTTTTGCATCATTGTTCTACATGCCAGCAATACGGTTGTTTCAATTGCCTCTGTTGTGGGTGGGCTTGCGACAGTGATCGTTATCTTTCTATTATCCAAAGGGTCCTCTTTCTCAATAGGCAGACTCATACTAATAGGTATTGGCATACAGGCCATATTTAACGCTGTTATTTCTTATTTATTACTTATTGGCCAACATCACGATATTCCTACGGCTATGAGATGGTTAAGCGGTAGTCTAAATGGATCCAAGATGGATAATCTGTATCCTTTGATTGTGACCGTTCTAATCTTCGCTCCGATCATCATCTTACTTGGGAAGAGATTAGATATGTTGGAACTGGGTGAGCAGGCTGCCACTTCACTTGGAGTCGATACAAATAAGACCAGACTTATACTTATTGTTAGTTCTGTCCTTATCATTGCATTAGCTACCGCTACAACAGGGCCTATCGCATTTGTTGCATTCCTAGCTGGACCTATCGCCAAAAGACTTGTTGGTGTAGGATTCTCAAGTATCATCCCATCCGGTCTTGTTGGTATCGTCTTAGTCTTAGCATCAGATCTAATTGGACAATTTGCATTCGTTGCTAGATATCCTGTAGGTGTAATCACAGGTATTCTAGGTGCTCCCTACTTGATCTACTTGTTAATCCGAATGAATCGAAAGGGAGATTTATAATGAAACCGGCACATATTTTTCAAGCTAAACAAGTCGTTTCGGGCTATGATCATAAGACGATTGTCCATGGTGTAGACCTTCTGATCCCTAGCAATAAGATCAGCGTTATTATTGGGGCAAACGGCTGCGGAAAGTCTACGCTTCTTAAGACATTAGCGAGACTGATCAAACCGACATCGGGAACTATTACACTGGACGGAAAACCAATCAGTAAAATTCCACCAAAGCAATTGGCGCGTGTTCTAGGGCTTCTACCGCAATCCCCCATTGTTCCAGAAGGAATATCCGTCTCGGATTTGGTTGGACGCGGAAGGTTCCCTCACCAATCCATGTTCTCTGGTTGGTCCAAAAAGGATTATGAAGCCGTTGCCGAAGCGATGGACATTATGAACATTACTGAATTTGCAAACCAGAACATTGACGAGCTATCCGGCGGACAAAGGCAACGCGTCTGGATTGCCATGGCGTTAGCGCAGCAAACCGACATTCTATTTCTTGATGAACCAACGACTTATTTGGATATTACGTATCAAATTGAAATTCTTGACCTGCTGACTGACCTGAACCGCAAACGTGGAACAACGATTGTCATGGTCCTCCATGATATCAACTTAGCCGCACGGTACGCAGACCATATGTTTGCCCTTCGTCAAGGAAAGCTAGTAGCGGAAGGTGAACCTTCGAAGGTCATTACAGAAGAAATGATTAAGGACGTCTTTGGACTTCGTTGCTCTGTGATTGAAGACCCCATTTCGGGTTCTCCATCAGTGGTACCCATAGGGAGATATCATGTTAATCGTGAATGTACTCCATTATAAAAACTAATACTCCTTTATTATGGAGTACAGAAAGCCCCTCTCCCATCGGAGAGGGGCTTTCTATGACCTATGCGTGGTTAATGGTAGAATTCTTAATTTTAAGATGATACATATCACCGTACACATTTAACCATCCATCAGACAAGCTGCGCACATGGGTTCCTTAATCGTCTAACATGCCAAGCGTTTGCAACGACCTAATAAGCACGACCGCCGCCTGCGTGCGTGTCGTTTCACTCTTAGGGCTGAACGTCTTCGCACCAACGCCCGTCATGATGTGAAGCTTGACCATCAGGCGGACGCCTTCAACATAAACCGCATCTATACTTCCTGCATCCTTAAAGTCATCTAAACTAACATTTTCCTTTGAGACAGGCAGCCTTTCCAGCTTAACCATAGCTTCAAGCATGCTAGCCATTTCCTCGCGCGTCAGCGGCTGATTCGGCTTGAGGTTCTTACCATTTGCAAAATCCAGTAAACCAAGTTCCTTCGCTACAGCTACCTCGCCGTAATACCATGTACCCTGCTTTACATCGTCAAATGGAGCTAGATCACCTGTACCTGCACCTGTTCCACGTCCAAGCGCCCGTACTAACATTGCGGTAAATTCCGCTCTTGTCACGGACTGATCCGGACCGTACATGCCACCACCAGTACCTTCGACAAGTCCCTTTGCCGTGGCAGTTTGGATAAATGTATTACCCCAATGCTTCAGTGTATCGGTGAAACTGACCGTATTTTGCACCACGACGTATGTGCTGTTGGAATAGGAATGGATCTTCACATACCACACGCCGTTTATTTGTATCTTATAGGCAGGTACGAACTCGAACTTCTTCGCCGTTTCGTTATAACGGAATGAGCCCCATTGCTCCGGCATGCTGGTTATGCTCGTCGGCATCGCGATAACCCGATTTAGCGGCTTGCTAAACTTATTCACTGTTCCTATCGTTTGACCTGTCTTCGTGTTGACGATATCAATGTGAAAGTCTACAACTGCGCCCATCAATTTACCGTTGGGTAAGCCACTCACCAATGCATCCTGTATATCCTTATTACTGGACTTGTCGGTCAGGATAATCTTGAAGCTAATGTCCTCGTCTTTGAGGTTGTTCTTAACAAGCAAGTCCGCTAAACCCGGAATATGCGATGCCAAATCGGCAGGGACTTGATAGCTGCCGTACTTCGTCTTGATCTCGATGATGAAGGCGTCATTCTTACCTTTGAAGCTCGTTAAAATGCTGGACGGTATACTGACATAGGCTACACCGCCCTTTGATGTCGTTTCAAGCGTGACAGACGGCTGAGTCAAGTTTATTGTAGCTGGGTCAAGCAAAACACCATTTTGATCGATGACTGGTTTGAATATGATGTTACTGACAGGCGCTAAGAATGATACACTTCCCACCGGTGGGGCTACAGGCACAACGGGATTCACCGTGAAACTTTGGGTGACCGTCGGTGCTGTTAAATAACTACCGTTACCTGCCTGATCGATGCCAATGGTGCATGTTCCTGAACTTATAAAAGATAAAGCACCTCCGCTGGTAATCATACACACGCCAGAAGTCAAACTAGAGAACGTCGGTGTCAGCCCCGAAGTGGCTGTAGCTGTCAGCGTTGGTGTTGTACCAAAGTTTTGGGCTCCGGGATTAGCAAAAGTAATCGTTTGAGAAGCTTTGGGGATTATACTGTTGGACGATGCAGAAGCTGGCCCCGTACCCACTGAATTCGTTGCTGTCACTGTGAACGTATACGCTACGCCATTCGTCAGACCCGTGACCGTAACTGGACTCGAAGCTCCGGTTCCAGTCGCCCCTCCCGGACTTGCCGTTATCGTATAACCTGTAATCGCAGCTCCGCCATTACTCCCAGGTGCTAAGAATGATACACTTGCCATCGTGTCCCCTGCCGTAGCACTTCCCACCGTAGGGACTCCGGGCACAACAGCATTCACCGTGAAACTTTGGGTGACCGTCGGTGCTGCTAAATAAATGTCGTTACCTGCCTGATCGGCGCCAATGGTGCATGTTCCTGCGCTCATAAAAGTTAAGGAACCTCCGCTGGTAATCGTACACACACCAGTAGTCCGACTAGAGAACGTCGGTGTCAGCCCCGAAGTGGCTGTAGTTGTCAGTGTTGGTGTTGT
>NZ_JBITNB010000010.1:61971-100464 GCF_054373195.1 Paenibacillus sp. CMAA1364
CCGTAGGGACTCCGGGCACAACAGCATTCACCGTGAAACTTTGGGTGACCGTCGGTGCTGATAAATAACTGCCGTTACCTGCCTGATTGGCTACGACGCCTGTAGGGCCATCAGCAACTGTTGCAATTGCATATACTGTTGGAACAAGCATAAGTTGTATGAGCATAACAAACGCGAGAATGCAAGAAGCTAAACGTGTGTAACTAAACATAGTATTCCTCCATTGTAGTTAAGTTTTGCGACCTTATTATTGAATATATTAGGGTGATTTCTGAATATAAACTATTCCTTTATTAATGATGAAATGACAGAGTTCTACACCTTAACTCTTTGCTGTACCAGTAAGCATGATACGGTTAAGAGTAACGGCTGTAGAAATAGTTGTTCCATCCAAGAAGGTCCATAAATCTGTGCAGGAAATACAATCGAGGCAGGATACCCTTCGGCAATCTTCTCTTTTGCATATTTAATGGAAGGCGCAATATACGGTCCCCAACCCTTTGGATCAGCCTGGAAGGATTCTGTTCGGAGGGTGGTATTGCCTGAATCTCCGAAATAGCTTGTACCACCTACAAAGATAAGACGCTTCAAACGTTGTGGATCAATCGCTTCAAAAAGGCGCTTCGTTAATTCTAAATGCCCATCTGCATAAGAAAGTGCTACTTTCTTGGTTACCTTCTTTCCCCACGTTGGTGAAGCTGCTAAATGATTTACGGCATCCATATCATTTATCTTTTGTTGCCACCGTCCCAATATAACCTGTTCCACCTGTAATCAATATGTTCATAGTACCTTCCCTTTTTCGTCAATTTTATCTTTTAGATTGTAAAAGCTAACTCTAGTATTATAGAGAAAATGCGAATTACTGGATAGTTACTGTTGTCATCACTTTGTCATGTGACAAACTGGATTTTTATGTCATGGAATTCTGACTTATTTGAGCCCCATAGAATATTGTTCACTCTATAGAGTGAATAATAGCCTGTGGGGCTTATTGTTGACCTGTCTGAGAGATTTATGATTAATGTTCTTGGAATTATTGTCTTATTAGGTGTAAGCTATCTTATATCGCTTAATAAAAGGCAAGTGACGGTAAAGCCACTCATCATCTTGTTTGTCTTACAGTTAGTCACAACTTGGTTTATGTTATCCACCGATATTGGCGGTAACGTGATCACATGGATTTCTGATTTCTTCTTATGGTTAATACATAGTTCGATGTCTGGCATCAACTTCGTATTCGGAGATTTCGCACCTCTGGATGGTTCAACCTTTACCTTCTTTATGAATGTATTAATGCCGATCATATTTGTCGTGGTATTCTTCGATATCCTATCGTACTTTGGCATCTTGCCAGTCCTGATCAATGCGATTGGATGGGTATTTTCCAAAATCACGAGAATGCCCCGTTTTGAGAGCTTTTACGCTATACAAGTTATGTTTCTAGGGAATAATGAAGCATTGGCGGTAACCCGCGATCAATTGAATAAAATGAATGACAAACGGCTGTTAACCGTTGCGATGATTAGTATGTCTTGTGTTAGTGCGGGGATGCTCGGTGCATATCTGCAAATACTGGACGCCACCTATGTGTTGACGGCTATTCCGTTGAACGCCATCGGTGCATTAATTATTACTTCTATCATTAACCCCTATCTTGTGACCAAAGAAGAGGATATTGTATATTCACCAACGAAATCGGAAAAGGGTAATTTCTTTGATATGATTTCAAGAAGTATGATGACTGGTGGTAACCTAGCACTCATTATTGCCGTCATGATGATTGGATTTGTCTCCCTGATTGCAGCTGGGAACTCCTTCTTAGGACTGTTTAGTGATCAGCTGACGTTGGAGAATATCTTTGGAGTCATCTTTTCGCCAATCAGTTTCTTCATGGGTGTGGACTTTTCCCAGATCTTCACGGTGGGTCAATTAATGGGCGTGAAAATAGTTCTAAATGAGTTCGTGGCCATGTCCAATTTGAGTGAGATTCTTTCTACTTTAACACCGCATACCGAGGCTGTAATTACGACGTTCCTAGTTTCTTTCTGTAACTTTACGACCATCGGGATCATTCTTGGCAGCATGCAAGCATTATTCGGGGATCAGAAGTCTAAATATATTGCCAAATACACATGGTTGTTATTGTTAAGTGGACTTCTTGTTTCTACTTTAACGGCTATGGTTGTTGGGTTATTTGTTTGGTAATTTCTCAAAAATATAACATACCATTCGGGAGGCATAATGCTATGAAGAAACATGATGCACAGTACTATGTAACAAAGCTAGGATTAGATCCACATCCAGAGGGTGGGTATTATAAAAGAACATTGGAGTCGAGCGAGCAAATCTCCGATCAGGAATTAACCGTGGATTTTGAAGAGAAAAGAAAGCTTTATACGAGTATCTATTTCCTCTTAGGTTCTAATGACATCTCTCATTTCCATCGTTTGAAGTCTGATGAATTATGGTATTATCACGCGGGAAGTTCATTAACCGTCCATGTTATTGATGAGAATGGCGAATATACAGCACATCAATTAGGGTTAGATTTGGATAAAGGCGAGTCTCCGCAATTAAGAGTACCCAAGAACTCCATCTTTGGATCGTCCGTAATGGATAAGGACACCTTCTCATTAGTGGGTTGTATGGTCTCCCCTGGGTTCGAATTCCGAGACTTTGAGTTGTTTACCCAGGCCGAACTATTGGCTACCTATCCTCAACATAAAGATATCATTATGAAGTTAGCTTATGAGATTATTCCTATTTAATCTTACCGAATACACTTACCACAAAAATAAATAAAGACACCTTTCGTTGATAATGGGTAATAGTTACTTACCCATTGAACGTAGAGGTGTTTTTTTATCATTGATTCTATCCATTCAATACTTTTTTTCCGATCAATAGGACATATCTCGCAGTATATTTACCATTATTGAACTTCTATATGCGATGCCACCTGAAAATTTGACAACAAGAGATGTGAAATTATTAACAAAATGATCAATTCAAATTATCTCCGCCAGCTGTTCTATTAGCATTTTTTTCTAAAAATTCACTAAAATTATCTCCCCATTCACAGATGGATATTACTACAGGTTCGAGGAGACGACCCATTTCACTTAGTTGATACTCAACTTTAGGAGGTACAACAGGGTACACGAACCTTGTAATGATCTGATCATCTTCTAATTCTCTTAATTGTCTAATTAACATGCGTTGATTAACAGCGGGAAGTCTCTTTTGTATTTCACTTAACCTTAATTGAGACTCTTGGAGCAAACACCATATAATGGCTATTTTCCAACGTCCACCAATAACAGATAAAGCCAAATCCTTGCCAGTAAAGAAATCCTTTTCTTTATAATGAATCACCATATAATTTCATCCCTTTTATTATCATTATGTTTATAGTGACAAAAACGTCAGTATTGTACTTCGAATTATAATATGTAATTATGTGAAAAGTAAAGGTTATACAACACAGGAAAGAAGGGTTTTATTTGAAAAGTAAAGCAGCCGTTGCATTTAAACCGGGAGAACCACTTAAAATAGTAGAAATCGATGTAGAAGATCCAAAAGCAGGAGAGGTATTAGTAAAGATTCTGTACACTTCAGTCTGTCATACAGATGCTTATACATTATCAGGTGATGACCCAGAAGGCGTATTTCCTGCTGTATTAGGTCATGAAGGTGCTGGGGTTGTCGTCTCCATAGGTGATGGGGTTACCTCAGTAAAACCAGGAGACCATGTTATTCCGCTATACACACCGGAATGCGGAGAGTGTAAATTCTGTCGTTCTGGTAAAACAAACTTATGTAGTGCCATAAGAGAAACGCAAGGGAAAGGGCTAATGCCTGATGGAACGACTCGTTTTTCATATAATGGCGAGCCTATTTATCATTACATGGGAACAAGTACATTTAGCGAATACACAGTAGTTTCTGAAATCTCATTAGTAAAAGTTGAAGACAACAACGTACCGCTTGATAAAGTGTGTCTATTCGGATGTGGTGTAACTACTGGTATTGGTGCTGTTCATAACACAGCCAAAGTAGAAGAAGGTGCTGTGGCAGCCGTATTTGGATTGGGAGCAATTGGATTAGCTGTAATCCAAGGGTTGACTCAAGCCAAAGCAAGCCGAATTATTGCGGTTGATATGAATGATGATAAATTTGAATTAGCTAAGAAGATGGGCGCAACTGATTTTATTAATCCATCTAAATTTGATAAACCAATCCAAGAAGTTATCGTTGAAATGACGGATGGAGGAGTAGATTATAGCTTCGAGTGTATTGGGAATGTCGAAGTCATGAGATCTGCTCTTGAATGTTGTCATAAAGGTTGGGGAGAAAGTATTATTATCGGCGTAGCCGCTGGAGGGAAAGAGATTCATACTCGTCCATTCCAATTAGTAACCGGCAGAGTATGGCGTGGATCAGCTTTTGGCGGAGTTAAGGGTAGAACGGAATTGCCAGGAATGATTGAAGATTATATGAATGGTAAAATTGATTTAGATTCGTTTATTACACACCACTTAGACTTTATGGATATCAATAAGGCATTTGATTTACTTCATAAAGGTGAGTCAATCCGTACAATTCTAACATATGGGGAGTGAGATAATGAGTCTTAAACGCATTGATCAACAACGCTCCTTTGATGGAGAACAATGTAGGTATAGCCATTATTCAGAAGTCTTACAATGTGATATGACATTTAGTATTTACCTTCCATCAAATAAAGAGAACCACCCAATCCCACTTATTTGGTGGCTATCCGGATTAACTTGTACAGATGAGAATTTCAGTCAAAAAAGTGGGTTTCAAAGATTGGCTGAAAAATATCAAGTGGCCGTCATCATTCCAGATACTTCACCTCGTGGAGAGGATGTTGCCGATGCTGTGGCATGGGACCTTGGACAAGGTGCAGGCTTCTATATAAATGCTACACAAGATCCTTGGGCCAAACATTATAAAATGTATACGTATATCACAGATGAATTAACAGGCATTGCATCCACTTTAGTGCCTCATTTCTCAGGAAGAGAAAGTATCATGGGCCACTCCATGGGAGGCCATGGTGCTTTAGTGATTGGTATAAAGAATGCCTCAAGATTCAAAGCTATTTCTGCCTTTTCACCGATTTTAAGTCCTAGTCAAGTACCATGGGGAATGAAAGCTTTCTCATCTTATTTAGGTGAAGATAAGGCTTCTTGGAAAGAATGGGATGCTTCAGAACTTGTCAAAGAAGCTAATATGCCACCTGTTTTCATTACGCAAGGAGATCAGGATCAATTTTATCCAGAACAATTGGAAGAGACTACTTTCATAGAGAATGCTCGGGGAAATAATCAAGCTGTACACTACAAGAAAATTGAAGGTTATGATCATAGCTATTTCTTTGTTGCTACTTTCTTAGATGACCATTTTTCTTTCCATATAAAGCACTTAAGATGATTATCCTTTTACAATAAATTATGGAATGGACAATATCCTCACTGTATCTAGATGTAGAAATTGTTCATTAGTTTATATGGATGTGTTAAAAATTTATTATTTACAACAAGAAGTGATGTACACACTAGCAAGTTATTTAGGAGGTATAGATTCTATGTATATACAAAAAATGTTAGTGCATGACCTTGTTAAACCATACTTATTCAAAGCGCGATATGGGATTGAAAAAGAGGGCCATCGTGTTGACTTATCAGGCAATTTAGCTCATACAGATCATCCTAATAGTATTTCAAAAAGAGATCAACACCCATATATTCAGCGAGATTTCTCAGAAACACAGATGGAATTAATCACACCTGTTACGGAGTCTCTACAGGAACTCTTTAATTACTTAGCAGCTATCCATGATGTTGCTTATCTTTCTATGGGTGCTAATGAAATGCTGTGGCCATTAAGCATGCCACCAGAGTTACCTGAAAAAGAAGAAAATATTGTAATTGCGAAATTGAATAATAGTGAAAATATTCGATATCGGCAGTCTTTATCCGATTCCTATGGTCGTCGCAAACAAATGATCAGTGGTATTCATTTCAACTTTGAATTCGGTGATGAGTTAATGCAAGCGTTGTTCAACTTACAATCGGAAATGAAAGATTATCGACATTTCAAAACAGAGATTTATCTAAAAATCACAAGAAACTATTTACACTATCGCTGGTTAGTAACTTATTTTTATGGAGCTTCCCCTAGTAGTGAAGGTAATTTCTTTGATGAGGTTTCTTTGAAAGAGCCCGTAAGAAGTATTAGAAACAGTAAATATGGTTATACCAACGCTGCTGATGTTAAAGTGTCATATAGCAGTATACAGAACTATATATCAGACCTTTCCTCGATGGTTAAAAAAGGGCTTTTATTTGAAGAAAAAGAATTTTACGCATCTATCCGCTTAAGAGGTGGACATCATGTTTCCGATTTAGAAGAACACGGTGTTAGTTATGTTGAATTGAGAAATATAGATTTGAATCCTTTTGAAACGAATGGAATTAGCTATGAACAAGCAGAATTTTTACATCTTCTTTTAATTTATTTGCTATGGAAAGACGAAGGTAATCATCATGATGAGTGGGTGGACAAGGGTAACTTCTATAATGATACAGTTGCTCTTGAGCATCCCTTAGAACGTACACAATTTGAATTAGAAGCTAAGAACATTATTGATGAGATGGAACATTTAGTAGGAATCTTAGATTTGGCCATTTCGGATACGTTATTTGTTCATCTGAGAGACATGTTAAGTGATCCAAGTAAGACTTTAGCCGGAAGAATCTATAAAGAGAGTGAGAACAGCAGTCAAGCTCAAGTAGCTACGAGTATTGCTAGACAAAACTATAAGAAATCATGGGATAAGCCGTATCAGTTAACAGGATTTACTGATATGGAGTTGTCTACTCAGATTTTAATGTTTGATGCTATTCAACAAGGAATCCAGATAGAAATTCTGGACCGGCAAGATCAATTTTTGAAGCTTCAATTTAAAGATCATGTTGAATATGTGAAAAACGGTAATATGACAAGCAAAGATAGCTATGTATCCACTTTAGTTATGGAAAATAAAACGGTAACAAAGAAGATTCTTCATCAACATGGATTCCGTGTGCCGATGGGTGAAGAATTTAATGACATAGAACAAGCTTTAAGTTCCTATGCTAGATTCTCCACTAAACCATTTGTTGTGAAGCCAAAAACAACAAACTATGGATTAGGAATATCTATCTTTAAAGAAGGCGCAAATTTCGAAGATTATCAACAAGCTATTAGATTAGCATTTAAGGAAGATTCCTCTGTATTAATAGAAGAGTTCCTTCCTGGCACAGAGTATCGCTTTTTTGTGTTAAATGATCAAGTTCATGCTGTTCTATTACGAGTTCCTGCGAATGTGACAGGTGACGATAAACATACCATCGAAGAATTAGTCATTCAAAAGAATCGTGATCCGTTAAGAGGAAGTGACCATAGAACACCTTTGGAAAGTATACAATTGGGTGAACTGGAGAATCTTATGCTTAAAGGACAAGGATATCAAATGGATTCCATTCCAAAGAATGGTGAAATCGTATATCTACGTGAAAATTCTAATATTAGTACCGGTGGAGATTCTATTGATGTAACAGATCAGATTTCTGATGATTATAAAAAAATAGCGGTGGATGCGGTATCTGCACTTGGAGCTAAAATTAGTGGTATCGATTTGATTATTGAGGATACAGAAGTCCCTGCAACTAATCAAAAGGCTTACGGAATTATTGAAGCGAACTTTAATCCATCTATGTATATGCATATCTATCCATACAAAGGAAAATCTCGACGTTTGACTATGCATGTCATACAGTATTTATTCCCAGAACTATTACACAGTGGTACTAGGTCAATCAAGTAAATATCGATCTATTTTAAGTTTATTAGATGAAATGTTTAGAATCAACGCAAAAGGGCACCTAAAAGGTGTCCTTTAACTATTTCTCAGATAAGTAACGATGTGTCGTTGGTTGCCCGGCATACTCTAAAATCACATGAAAACAAGTTCCGCCATTTTCATTATCAGTAACAGCAAGCGTACCCTGATGCTTTTTGATAATGCTATCCACAATGGAAAGCCCTAAACCCGCTCCACCTATTTGACGGGAGCGCGATCTATCCACACGATAGAACGGCTCAAATATATTGGGTTTATTTTCTCCGGGAATACCGATGCCTGTATCTTTAATTATAATTGAGACCTGTTCCTCACTTAATTTATTTACAATAATCTCAAGCGTGCCGCCGTCAACATTGTACTTAATTCCGTTTTCAACAAGGTTGTAAAATGCACGATACAATAAGTCGGTATTTCCAGTAACCATACTATTATCACAATCTAAGATCAGCGCAACATTTTTGTCTTTAGCTATGTGAGAAAACTCAGCAATAATATCTTTGAAAATATCCTTTACGCAAATGCTGTCTTGCCCTGCTGTATCGTTCATATTCGTCATATCTAACAGGTTACTGACGAGTGCCCTCAAGCGTGTTGTTTGCTTTTCAATAACAGAAATAAAAGCATCATATTCCTCGCTCGAATGATCCTTCTTCTTCTTAAATACATCAACCTTTGTTTGTAACACAGCAAGAGGTGTTCTAAGTTCGTGAGCGGCACTTGCGGAGAATCTTCCTTGCATCATAAAGGCATTATCCAGCTTATCGGTCATTTCATTAAACGTTACCGTAAGCTCTGCAATTTCATCCTTTGTAGGCGGCACAAATAATGTTTCGGATAGATTATTCACATTTATGTTTTTCACTTGACCATTTAGCGTATTAAGAGGTTTTAATGCCTTTCCTGAAATATAGAAGGTTAAGAATCCCCCACCAACAATAACAACAATCATATAAATAATACTATCTATTCTAAAATCCATTCTTGCCTTTTGGGAATCATCAGAGGATACGGGAAAGGTTATGCTGCTTGTTGGTGAATAAGGTATTTCATTAACCCATCCATCTTCGCCGACTTCTTGTGCCGGTAATAGCAAGGTTGCATCAATCCTTGTAGCCATTGTCTCAGCAGATAAATTAAGTATTAGGGTAAGACCTACACAACAAACAGTTAAAAGTGCAACGGTCATAACAGTAAGACGCAGTCGAATTGACATTTTCTTAAGCATTATCATCACCTGCCTTATCAGACAACAAGTAGCCTTCGCCAATTTTGGTTCCAATAGGGTCATAGTTTAAAACAGCTTTCAATTTCTTACGGAGTGTCGCAACATGAACCCGAATAGCATTACTAAAGCTGTCCGCATTCTGATCCCAAACATGTTCAATCAATTCTTCTTGGCTAACCACTCTATCCTTGTTAAGTAAGAAATATTCAAATATTGCAAACTCTTTTTTGGTAAGTACTATTTCATCGTTATTAACAACTGCAACACGCTTTGATAAATCCACTTTAACTGCACCGCAGAAAAGCATATTACTCTCTTGCACAAATCTTCGTCTTAACAAATTTCGTATTCTTGCTTCCAACTCGGCAAAATCAAATGGTTTTGCCAAATAATCATTTGCACCTATGTCTAAACCCGTTACTTTGTCATGAACATTACTCCGTGCACTAAGAATAAGCACCTTTAATTCAGGCTTTTCATCTCGTATCTTAGCTAAGACCTCAAGTCCATCCATGATCGGAAGGTTTAAATCAAGTACAACTAAATCATAATTAACGTTATATAAAAGCTCGTAAGCAGCTTCACCGTTGTCACAGGTATCCACGGCATAACCATCTATTCTAAGCCCATCTGCGATCGCTTCTTGCAAATCAAGCTCGTCCTCTACAATAAGAATCCTCATACGCAAATCACCTCTTTTACTATTGTACCTAAGTATAGGTTAAATCTATATTAAGCGTTTGACACAAACAAAGAAAACCACTTAACAGGGATTTAACATCATTTGTTATACGATGTCTACATTATGTTTTGAAACATCAAAATATATATTTCAAAAAAATAACATAACAAATGGAGAGTAAATAAATGTTTGAAATTAAAAATGTATCCAAACAGTATAACGGAGAATTCGCTTTGAATAATGTTTCCTGTACCATTGGAAAAGGACTAAGTTTCATAGTCGGTGCTTCCGGCAGCGGTAAATCAACGCTTTTGAAAATTATCAGCGGTATGGAGCAAGATTTTGACGGCGAGGCTTACTATTGCGGTAAGAGCATTAAAGAATTAACCTCCAAAGAAAAAAGCTATTATTACAACAATGTATTCGGATTTGTTTGGCAAGATTTCAATTTACTCGAGGACTTATCGGTCTTAGACAATGTCTTGTTACCACAGTATTTAAAAAATAATAAAAATCTAAAGTACGCTAATATGATTTTAAAAGATCTCGAAATCTTTGATCTTGCACATCAAAAGGTGAAATATCTTTCGGGCGGTCAGAAGCAACGCGTTGCCATCGCAAGAGAGCTTATAAAAAATCCAAAGGTGATTATTGCTGACGAGCCAACAAGTGCCCTAGATGAAAAAACGGCAAAAACAACAATGGATATTCTGAAAGCTATTTCTAAAAACAGGACAGTTATAGTAGTAACCCACGATACCAATTTAATGGATGATAAATCTAACATTATACACTTGGATAAGGGTGAATTAATTGTAGCACCCGAAGAAACTGTAATAAAAACAGAAAACCTGAAACACGATCAACATCACCGCTTATCTATTAAAAATGCTTTTGAACTCACTAAATCGAATATTAAAAGTAAATTTGGGCGGTTTGTAGTATCAACCCTTGCTCTAATGGTTGCAGGAGTATTATGTCTTACCACTGTAAGTGGGGCAATCGGAGGTAGTAGTCAAGGTGAGTTTGATACACTGATTGATACTTATGGTGATGGACTTAAAGATATTAGCATCGTAGGTAGTTTTATGAGTGCAGCAGGATCAAGCAGTCATGAAGAGGAACAACCGAACGCTAATGTAACACAAGATATTGGTGGTTTGTATGACAAATATGTAGATGATGAACGTATTGATTTTTCTACTTTTTTACAAGCATTTAATGATATTATCGTTACTGTTAACGACAAGGAATATAACATACAAAGTACAGGTAATACCCCTGTAATCAATAAGCTGGTAACAGGAACAATGCCCACAGGCACAGATAACGAGGTTGTCATTCCAGTAAATTTGGTTAAGACATTGGGATTGTCAAATGAACAAGCCATAGGGACAGAAATTGACTTTAGCAGTTCTATTTACAATTGGGACACCGGTGAGCCTATTTTAAAAGTTGCAGCTATTACCGCAACCATTGTCGGTGTTGCAGACACTACTGCGTATTATCAACATGAAGATAACATGAAAAATTATAGCGTTGATGACTCCTTCTTCTTCAGCAAAACCGCACTTGACGACTTGAGAAGACAAGCCAATATTACAAATAACAATATGAACTTTCTTATTCGAGCAAAGACGCCAGCTGATATGATTACGATTAAAGGCGAGCTTAACGAACTAGGAATTGTACCTCTTGGCAGATTTGAACTTGTTGAGGATCTAGTTAGATTAAATGAGCAAACAACGAAACAGTCAGGCTCTGCAAGTGTGATCATAGGCGTTTTGTCTGTCTTTATGGTCATTGCTATTTTCCTTATCACAGGTCTGATGAGAAAAAGGGAATTTGCAATTTATAAAGTTAGCGGCTTTAGTAATGCTCATTTGAGTCTGTTTAACTTAACAGAGATGATAACAGGAACCCTTACAGCCATACTGTTAATGCTTGTTACATCACCTCTTATCAATCTTGCTACCATAGGTCTGTTCGACAGCAGCATTCTTAATTCAAAGATGTTGTTTATGGGAGTTCTGTTAATTTCCTTAATGGCCTTAGTGGCTTACTTAACAACTATTATTACCATTATAAAGACCAATATAAGCACAGCTTTGAAGACAGGTGACCGATAATGATTCAGATAAATAACCTTATAAAAAACTATGAGAATTCACTTGTTTTTGATGATACAAGCTATACTTTTCCAAGCAACGGACTTATTTGTCTTGTAGGTGCGTCGGGCTCTGGAAAAAGCACTCTACTTAACATGATAGCAGGCTTTGACAGCCTATACAGCGGTGATATTACAGTTTGGGGTACTTCTATAAGCGAAATGAGCGCTGAAGAATTGTGTGCGTATCGTAGAGAGCATATCGGATTTATCTTTCAAAATTACCATCTTCTAAGAGGATATACCGTACTGGACAATATTTTGTTAGCTTGTAAATTAAATACTTCAAGTGATGAGGTAAATAGGAATAACGCTTTAGAACTGTTAGATAAAATGGGATTATCCCAAAAAACGAATGAAAAAATCGAAAATCTCTCGGGCGGTCAAAAGCAAAGAGCTGCTATTGCAAGAGCTTTAATCTCTAATCCTCGTATTATTTTAGCGGATGAGCCCACAGGAGCATTAGACCGTAGCAACTCCAATGACATTATGAATCTTCTAAAGGATATTTCACAAGACCGCTTGGTTATTCTGATTACTCATGATCAAAATATTTGTAGCTATGCAGATGATGTCATTCATATCGAGAATGGAAAAATAACTACAGAAGAAATCGACACGCAAACAGATCATTACACTGGTGATCATAAACTAAGCTTGAGTAAGGCTAACAAATTACCTGCCTTCAAGCTAGGTCTCAAGAACTTCAATGTTCATATCACACGCTATATTGCAGTCAGTCTGGCAATTTCCATCGGTATTCTTGCATTTATATTGTCTTTATCTTCAGGCAATATTATGGATAAGTCTATTTCGGATTTTAAAGATAAAAACACCGCCTTTAACAACGGTTATATCAAAGGTGAAGATGACGGTACTGTTTATCAAATGCTGCGTTCGGATGAGCGTATCGACAATGTTTATTATCAATACAAATTAGCGGATGTCACTATCAAGTTGGGTGATAAAACCGAAACGATGGCAGAAAAATACCCCATGCCAAAGGCGACGGAGAATATGTCATACGGTACTATGCCAACAGTAGGTAACATGGAGATGGCACTTAGTCCGAGTCTTGCTAAAAAGTTTGAAAGTGATATTCATAACTTGATTGGTAAAGAACTTATTCTAAAATATGGCGACAATGAATACACGCTTGCGATAAGCGGTATTTATAATGCAGGCTATGATGATTTTTTTGTAAGTTCGGATATTGAACAGGAACTTTATAATGATCTGGTGAGTGAAAAAGGCTATTCTATTAGTTACGATGTAACAGACTTTGAAGATATTGTTCCAGTGAGTCAAATGCTTGCTGACAAAAAAATCGATAGTAAGACTTCAGCCAAAGAAGTAGGCGCTTTACAAAGTACGTTCAACAGTCTTAGCAGCTTGTTCTTGATCGTTTCTTTTCTAATTCTGGCAATGGGTTTGTTTATCAGTACAATACTACTTATTAAACTTCAAAATTCAAGATACAAGGAATTAGGGTTACTGTCCGCTCTAGGATTTAATAAAGGAACCATTCAAAAAATGATTGTCAGCGAAAATCTGCTATTATCGGTCATGTCCGCTATCTGTAATGCTGTCCTCGTGGGCTGTTCTTATGTAATCAGTATGATCTTTAATGTAGCAATTATAATTACCCCATTACAAATCTTACTATCCATACTTTCCGCAGGCGTTATTGTCATTCTAATAAGCATCATAGCCAGCTACAAATTAATCCGTACAGAGCCTGCTGTAGCTTTGAGAAAGTAATGTATGACCAGCTCACGGGGAAGCCCAGAGCTGGTATTTAGAATATCGGCCTAAGTACATCGTAGAGAATAAGAACAATTATAGTCATGGGTACCTATCGTAACGCAGTCAGAAAGCTATAGGCATATTTTTTGGGGGGGAGCCGTAGTCAAACCGAACAAAAGTCCCACTGCCGCCATACTGAGCGCCCTAAAGTCAAGGTGCAATCTGGGATTAGAATAATCATAAGCGTGTGATTCACTTGATGAAGCCATCTCATTCTGTGAGGAAAGGTTAATTACATCGGTAAGCCTCCGTTTCTTATATGCCATTCCACTTCTCACAACTTAAACTATTATTATCTGATTTTCAGTAAAATTTTGTATTTCACCAGGCTAGTATGCTAATTCATAATTATTCTATAGTAGTCATAACATTCTTCAGGACTTATTTACTGTATCCTTTGGGCTTTCTCCCTCTCATAAAAAATCAGTGCAAATCTTTCCCTACTTGCTTCTACTCATGAATACCTAAATAATTAGAAGTATTGATAGCGAGAGAAGGGAAGATCTGATCCCATGAACATTCTAATCGTTGAGGATGACCCACACATTACACAACTACTGCTCGCCTGTATTCAGGATGTGGACAGCTCTATCCGCGTGATATCTGCCGTACAGTCAGGACAAGCCTTAAGCATTGCCCAACAAGAAGTCATAGACCTATTCATACTGGATATTCAATTAACAGATTATAAAGGAACCAAGCTGGCTCATCAACTGCGCGCTATGGATCAATATAGCTACACGCCCATTTTCTTTGCAACGGCGCTGGCCAACGAGGAGCTAACGGCTTTTCGGGAAATTAAATGCTATAGCTTTCTCATCAAGCCTTTTACGAAGGAAGAGGTTATAAGCGTGCTCCAGGAGACGATTCGTTATAGTCAGCATCTTTCTCTTGAGCAGAAGAAAACGTTGCGCATTGAGCAAAAGAGCCATATATTCGAATACGAACTGAACCAAATACTCTATGTGGAGTCTTTTGGCAAAAGTCTGGAGCTCCATCTGAGTACGGATGGAGCCCAGGTGAGGTCTGATCGGATTTCAGGATTATCGTTACGCAAAATGTCCGAACTACTGGATGACCCTTCCTTTATCCAATGTCATAAAAGCTATATCATCAATACATCCTATATTACGAAAATCGACAAATCTAAAGGTTTTGTGGAATTGACAAACATACCTCAGTCCATCCCCATTGGAGCTAAATATAAGAACCTCTTATTAAATAGAGGTGGCGAATGATTTATTTTCAAGTTTTACTCGACTCATTCATCATGCTTTTTCTCTGTTATACATTGACAGGTCATCCCATCCGGATGGAGAAAAGTATCATCCAATGGTTTATAGCGTTCCATGGACTATGTTTATTACTTCGACTCCGCTTTACAAGTAAATCTAATATTATTGCTGGTCTCGAAATGAACAACTTTGATTTACTGCCTGTTGATAATCCCGTTATGCTGCTCGTATTATTGCTGTGTGTCCTCATTCTGAACAGCTTATTCATTCGTCCGATCTCCAATATGAAAGTCGTCGTGGTTACGCTGCTAAGTTTCCTGATCTGGATTCTGCTTCGTACCTTCAGTATAGCTGGCGTAGGACTGTTTCTCGAGAGCAGCATGACCGCATTTTCCTATTTTCATCGTTTCCTGACCTTGATCTTCGCTATCGTATTGTATGATGTACTGGTGATTAGACGCGGTAACACCTTTCTTGCTGATTATAGCGGGATATTCACAAAAGTGATGTTAATCCAGTCTTCTCTAGCCGTGCTTGCAATCACGGTGTATTCGAACTTTGAGACTACCTTTGTGTTAGAGAACCTTTGGTTTGTTCTTATTGTATTCTCGCTTGTGATCAGCATGAATATCTGGATCATTTACGAACACAATAAAAGGACACGTCAGGAAAATAGGTTCTCCGCCATCGAGCAATACCTTCCCGTGATTGATGAACTGGTCTCTGAGGTGCAGGCAAGGCAACATGAATTCCACAATAAGCTGCTTGCGATTCACAGTATTGTTGAAACATCCGTCCCTCTTGCTCAGGCGCAGGCCCTAATATCAGCGTACACCAAGGACGTGATGATGCAAATGGATGTTCGCGAAATCCTGCAGATGGACAGCAAGGTCATCGGCGGCTTTCTATGTACGAAATCAAAAATCGCGGAACTGAAAGAGAAATACTTCAAAAGAGGTTGATCTATCATCTGAGTATCTTTATTATTGTTCTACACCATTTTCAAATGATACAATTCTACCGAGGTCAAGAAGACAACTTATTGTATAGATCATTGTAAGCTAGTACTTTCATGCTACAATCAACGGTCTTATTCATTTAGTTGGAACCGCTATTGTCACTTAGAAAAAGGATTGGTATAGTATAGAAAACCTTGAATTAAAGGGCACTGCTTCGCTAGCATCGCTAGAGACAACCCCGCTACTTGTAGCGGGGTTGTCTCTTTATTTTCTATGGAAAGGTGGAGATTTTAATGATGAGTCCCAAGGAGACAAGAGCTATCCTTACCAAAGAAGACCTTATCGACAAGTTCAAAGAATGTGGACTTAGGGAGGGACAGACCTTAATGGTTCATACTTCGTTAAGCAAGATTGGGTTCGTTGTAGGTGGAGCCGAGACGTTTATTCGAGCACTTCTTGAAATTGTCGGGGTAGAAGGAACCTTGATCATGCCATCACAAACCTGGAAGAACCTTGACCCTTCTACAGGTGTGCACTGGGAGGAGCCCTCTGAGTGGTGGCCTACCATTAGACAACACTGGCCTGCTTATGATAAAGAGGTTACCCCAGCAATAGGTATGGGCGTCGTAGCTGAGATGTTTCGCAAGTGGCCTGGAGCCACGAGGTCCGATCATCCTGCGCGTTCTATAGTGGCAGTGGGCAAGCATGCATCATACATCACAGAAGATCATGATCTAAGCAACATCTTTGGAGAAGGATCCCCGTTAGATAAGCTGTACCAGCTGAATGGTTATGTACTTTTGGTTGGCGTAGGCTACGACAAGAATACGTCACTACACTTAGCGGAGACTAGGGCGAATCTCCCTGACAAGGAGTTCTCTGAGGAAAGCAGCGCCATGATGATGAATGGCCAGCGCGAATGGGTTACTTACAAGACCCAAACTGTAAATGACGAGGATTTTATTACGTTGGGACAGAAATACGATAACGAGTGTAACGTCAAGATTCATAAGGTAGGTAACGCCGATGTTCGCTTCTTGGAACAACGACCTTTGGTAGACTGGGCTACGGCATGGATGGAACACAATAGGGTGGCCCGTTAATCGCTTTAATCTTCTTAGCATGTTGTAAGGTGATAAACAGATGGAGTGACTAACGTTCACTCTAAAGGTGAAAATTACGAGGGAGCCTGCCCCTGCAGGCTCCCTTGATGCTGCTCTTATGGATCTTTATTATCATAATCATTTTATTTTGGTAAATTTCATCTAGACTCATTAAGTTCCTTTACTACTATTATCTTTTTACTAAACTGATATGATACAGTAACATTTTCTATAATCGCAGTATCCTCGTATGCAAGGGAACCCTCAAACTCTAAAGTATCATTGTCACTCCACACGATATTATTTACGTAGCTATAATTCTCATGATCTGTGCGAATCCATGTATCTAATTCTTGTTGTGCACCATGCTTGACCCTTGCCGATTCTACTAATTCTGGACTTGTCATCCTCTCTTCAACATTAATTATTTCAACGAATTCACTTTTATTAGAGCATGTTACAATCGCAACTAACTTCTTATCTGGTGAAGGAATGATCTTTGTAATATACATAGATGGTGTAGAAAGACTTAAATACGGTTCAAGCACATTGTCTTTTATTCTCCACAGTACATTTTGACTTCCATAATCCGAATAATTGTTAAACAAAGTAAATATCATACTTCCGTCTGCTAACTTAACAATATAAGGGCTCTCATACTTTTTTGACAAAATATCAATAGCGAAAGTAGACGCATCGGCGATTTTCTCATTGTCACTTTCCAAAAATGGCTGAATTTCTTTTAAAGCCTTTTGCCTCAAATTTTGATCATTAAAGCTTTCTACTAGCCTGTTAATAGCAATATATACATACTCATTATTATCACTCTTTAAAGCCTGTAGAAATTTCCGCGCATCATATGGAGTAACAGGTTGTAACTCCATGCCTTCAGGTGTTAAATAACGTATATAAGGTTCTGCATTTTGATTCTTGATATATTCTGTTGCTAATAATGCTGTAGAGGTTGAACTATATAGGATAAGACACGCAATCATAGCAGCCCAACCTTTGGAAATGCCCTTTTTCCTTTTCTCTATTCCACTATGCCCGGCGCCATCAATTAAGTCTTCATCAATTAATCCGATCTCCCGATATAACTCTTCTGGTTTCATATATTAACCCCCTCTTTGTGTAGATGATCTCTCAGTTTGTTTCTTGTTCGAAATAATGTGGATTTCACTTTACTACTACTCATATTAAACCTCATAGAAAGATTCTCTATTGAATCTGAGTACCAATACCTCCTAATAAATAGGTCTCTTGCTTGCTCATCTATACCATATAGAAATTGGTTGATTATGTTTGCGATCTCCCCTGATTCATATTCTGTTTCTACAGTAGTAGGGGAAGCTAAACATCCTTCTAATTCAGTTAGAATGACTTCAAACTCACGATTACGCCTTTTCGCTGTATTATAACCATATTTATCAAGTGCAATATTACGTGTAATCCTCCCTATAAATACTGAGAGCTTCCTAGGTATATTAGGCGGTATTGCATGCCACGCTGCCAAGTATGTATCGTTCTCACACTCTTCAATATCTAAATTATTGGAAAGTATGTTTCTTGCAATAGCTTTGCAGTAGGCCCCATATTTATTCTTAGTCTCTAAAAGGGCTTGCTGCGAACGCTGTAAGTATAGGTGCACTATTCCTTGGTCTTCCATACGATTTCCTCCTCCCGCAAATCTTGTCCCTACACCATATAACTGCTTAATTATTGTACTCTTAACTATATAGTAGAAAGTTATTAGAATTGGTTGCACTTAAGCCATCATTTTTTTTGAAAACACAACCCCCCCGTATAAGGGGTAACTCACGCCTAAATATTATGTTAATTACATTGCTGTTAATCCACCATCAATGACAAATTCAGAACCTGTTGAATAACTTGATTCGTCAGATGCAAGGAATAGTACAAGACTTGATACCTCTTCAGATTTAGCTAATCTGCGAAGCGGAATATGTTTAGAGAATTCCTTAACTGAATTGGCCACATCACTTTGTGTAACCCTTGTTGTTTCAATGACACCTGGATGTACCGAGTTTACTCGGATACCAAGCGGTGCTAATTGAAGAGCTGCTGCTTTGGTCATTCCACGAACCGCGAATTTCATATCCGTATAACCAATTGCCCCACCAACTAGTCCGTTCATGGATGAGATATTTATGATTGACCCATTTCCTGTCTTCTCCATGCAAGGAGCCGTTGCCTTTATTCCAAGGAAAACAGAAACCTGATTGATATTAACTATTTTTCGATAATCTGCCTCTGACATGTCAGCAATCGATTTGCTCATCGTAATACCTGCATTGTTCACTAACACGTTAACAGGACCAAACGCCTTATCTGTTTCTGCCACAACGAAATCCAAGTCAGCTGCATTTGTTACATCTTGTTTTACGAACTTCACATTTGCGCACATGGGATTCTCCCATACCTCGTGCTCCACCTGTAATGATGATTACCTTATTTGCTAAACGTTCCATTTGAAGGACTTCTTTTATTTTAAATACTTAATACCTTTAAATTATACTACAAGGAATTTGATCATATAATATCGAGGTTTATACTGACTGATCAAGGTATATCAGAGAACTCTTTGTATCGTTAAGTATCATCTCTTTTGTAAACCTTCCAATACTTCATCTGGCACTTCACTGACTTTAATCTCCTCGTTAAGAATTAGTAGCCAATTTGTTATTTCGGCATTCAATGAATAATCTACTAACAAGTGAATGTGTCATTGTCGCTTTCCACTCAGCAATCTCAAACTGGTTATCTAATCAATCTCCAGACCGTATTGTCCATTTATTTTCATCTTGGCCCACGAACTCCAACATAGCGTTCCCTCGCTACCAGTTCTGGTCGAGAGGTCTCGAACACGAAAATTCCACAACCTCATACGGCTGTGGAATTAGATTTATTGTCTGACTTACACTGGGAATCAGTGATCTTTTATTTCATTACTATCGTTAAAGCACTCTTTGCCTCTAATTCACAGCTTAGAATATCTAGATTGTGCTGTTTCAACACAACATTCTCTGGCTGCTCACTATCATTAAATAAAACTACAACAGTCGACCCATCCGTATTCTTATAAGCTACTGAACGAATTAAGTCATTGCTAGTGGAATCAATCCGTACAGCCTTTGGACGTATATATTTGCTGAAATGGGCTAACGCATAATAATCTAACGTATAAGTAAGTTTCTTCGTTTGTTGTTCGACTGTGACAATCCCACGACAAGTACTTTGACCAAATCCCGGTACAGTAGGGCCATTATCCTCATCTAACGCCATATTCCACAACACAAAGGATTTACTATTATTCCTAAGAATTTCAATGCCTGTTCTCATTACGTTCGAGAAGGCCGGTTCAAAGGCAGGAATCCACTCCCCACCTGATCCCTCCGTGAAATGCACTTCTTTATTTGGAAAAGCCTTTTGAACCTCACTTTGCGCTGTTGGATTTCCACCATACCAGTGCCATGCAACTCCATCTACGGCTTCATTCGCCTCTGTCAGCACGGATAATGGATAGTCAGGACGATCCCAGTTGTGATCATAGCAGAGAATTTTAGTATCTATGTTATTTTTCACAAAAGTCGGTTTTAAATAATTTTTAATGAAATCACTTTGTGCCTCCGCTGGCATTAACATGCCAGGATAATGAGGTGGCACAAATAGAGCTTCATTCTGTGGTGTTACAGCATAAGTAGGTAACCCATGAGCTACATAAGCTTGAATATAACGAACGAAGTAGTCCGCATACACTTGATAATATTCCCTTTTCAACTCTCCACCAATCATAGATCCACTCGTTTTCATCCAACCTGGGGCACTCCAAGGCGAAGCCATTAACTTCATTTCAGGATTCAATCTCACAGCCTCTTGTAAAAGAGGAATAATATCCGCTTCATCATGTGAAATCGAAAAATGGCTTAATTCCATATCAGTCTCATTCACAGGTACATCGTCATAGCTATATATTTCTCGAGCATAATCTGATGCTCCCATTGGGTTCCTTAACACAGATAGACCAATTCCCGCTTGGGGATCAAATAATTGCTTCAATAATTCTATTCTCTGTTCCTCATCCAACACTTGATGGATTAAGTATGCAGAGGAATCGGTAAAAGATGCCCCAAAGCCATCCATCTCCTGATAGATTTGATTGTCATCAATTGTCACAGTAGTTATTGCGCCATTTGAAGAAGCAGGTTTTAACTGTTGTGGAGATTTGTTTACAAATAATTCATTTTCTCCATTGGATTGATAAATACTTAGCTCTAGCATATGGTTTCCCTCCAAGTTTCTATCTTTAAATTACTTTATTCCTAACTTTTCCTTATTCAGTTTCATTTTTTCATTACGAATCTCATTTATCTTATCCCAATTATTCTGATCTAAGAATGATGTATAGTCAGCTAACGTGTTTTCGAATTCTTGGTCATCCTTAGACCGAATCAAACTTACTAACGTCGTGTTCCAATTGATATTAATGGCGCTTAACGCACGCGCTTCTGGAGATCCTGAGTCCGGATTAATGTTCTCTAGAATAAAGTGTGGCTTCATCTTACCTTGTCCCCATTCTTGCATTTGTCTGATAGCTTCTGGGAATGAGTCATTACTCAGAGCTTTATAGCGATCGTGACCAAAGAACATAAACTCACCCATCCGGTAGTCCTTTTTAAATTTATCTGCATCGTTTAATTGAAGGTCTTTCACATCAGGTAAGAATTCATACTTACCATCTCCTATCGCTTGATAGGACTCACCTTCAACCCCATAATTCATTAACATTTGTCCTTCTTCACTTAATAGATACGTGAAAATTTGGATTGCCTTAGCAGGATCTTTGGTGTTTTTCGTAATGTAGCTAATCATCCATCCTGTAATGCCTGATTGATTTAATACAGGTTGATTACCCACCGTACTTTGAGGCCCATCAATAGCAATGTATTTCTTGTCTGGATTTGCACTCATATAGATTTGGAGATTTCCTCCTTGCTGTGGTGTCCCATCTAACAATATTGTTGCGTATTTTCCTGCTTTAACCTTTTCTTCGAATGCTGTGCCGTCATCTGCGAAACTATCATCGCTAATAGCTGAATTTCTATAGACATCATTTAAAGTTTTTACCCATGTTAGATAGTCTTTATCTAAATTACGATTATAGAATCCACCCTCTGCTGTTTCCAACGGTACTCCAATGAAATCTTGTAGGACATCACCTAATGAACCTGTACCTTCTCCAATAGAGTTAAAACCAAAAGGAATAAGTTCTGGAAATCTCTCTTTAATTTGTCCCATGACACTTTTGAATTCTTCTGGCGTTCCCATGCTTGGTTTGCCAATCGCCTCATATACATCTTGACGAATAATAAAGGCTGTTTTAGCTGGAATATCCCCACTATCATAGTCAGCTTGGGTATTAGAGTAGTTAGGATAGCCATAGGTCTTGCCATCTTTTAATTGGAACCAATTGACTGTATCTTGAGCTGCAACTTCATTGAAGTAAGGATCATACTTCTCTGCAAGATCATTTAATGGCAGCGCCCAAGTGTCAGCCTTTTGCACAACTGGAGAGTTTGAATCAAAGATTGTTACTAGATCAGGCATATCTCCACCGGCAAAGAACGTATTTAGTTTCGTATCGTCACCTGTAAGAAATTTAATATTAATGTTCAAATCTTCTTTAATTTTCTTTGTCACTAGATCTTTACCGAAATCGGTGTTCCACCAATCAGCGTTCACATACCAGGTTAGCTCTGTCATTTCTTCTTTCTTGTCCAGCTTCCAAGCGGGGGTCTCTTTATCTAGCGTGTAGCGGTCTTCAATGGATATCCAGTTTTCCTTTTTAGCAGTGCGCTTTGTATTACTGCTTGACCCACAACCACTAACAATTAGAACGACAGCCATCAAAGCAACACATAGTTGAATCCCCTTATTTCTAATCCCTTTGTTCTTCGTATACATACTATACCCCTCCTTATAATTGAAACACTTTAACACATTAAATTAGACTTATTCTTTAACTGCACCCACCGTCATACCTGAAATAAAGTACTTTTGCAAAATAGGATATATTATAATAATTGGTAATGTCGTAATTACAATGGTTGCCAGCTGGACTCCTTTCGTCGTAGTCTCGATAACGACAGACCCTCCGATATTTTGCATAGATTGCGTCTGTGACTGAAGGATAATTTCGTATAGCTTCATCTGCAAAGGATAGAGAAACTTATCGGTGATATATAATTTAGTTGTCATGAAATCATTCCATTGTCCAACCCCATTAAATAATGCGATCGTAGCCATAGCTGGCATGGAAAGAGGTACAAATATCCTCAGAAAAATACGCCAATCACCAGCGCCATCAATCTTAGCTGATTCTTCAAGTGAAGTAGGTACATTTCTAAAGAAATTCATTAAAATGACAACATCATAAAAGCTCAACATAGCTGGAATAATATAAACCCAGAAGCTGTTTAATAGACCCAGTGATTTAATCAATAAATACGTTGGAATCATTCCGCCTGAGAAAAACATAGTGATAATCCCCATCGTTACATAGAGCTTACGACCACGTAAGTTTCCTTTGCTTAAACTATAAGCAACCATGGCACAGAAGAATACATGCGTTGCAACTCCAATAACTGTCTTGGAAACGGAAATCACAAATGCCTGCAACATCGTTGTATCTTTAAGAACAGCACGGTAATTCTCTAAAGAGAACTCCTTAGGCCAGAATATAAACCCACCTTCTGCAAGTGACTTGCCCGAACTAAAGGATGAAACAACAACGTTCCACAGCGGAACAACAATAATAATCGTGAAAATAAACAATAAAGTTATATTAACTACATCAAAAATTCGACTGTCTAAATCTTGTTTTACTACCTTTTGATTCACAAAATTGCCTCCTTCTATAAAACGGATTGATTATCATTTAATTTACTGGTTATCTTGTTGGTAACAACTAGCAGAATAACAGAAACGATAGAGACTCCTAAACCAACTGCCGTTGCATATGAAAAGTCACCTTGCGTCATCCCCATGCGATACACATAGGAGTTAATTACTTCTGCCTTAGCTCGGTTCTGAGAATTCATCAACACTAAAGTTTGATCTAAATTCGATCCTAGTAAACCGCTTACAGTTAGTATCAAATTTAAGCTAATAATAGTTTTCATCATAGGAATTGTAATATGCCAAATTTGTTTAATACGATTTGCACCATCAATTTTAGCTGCCTCATAATATGTAGGATCAATTTTTGCCATAATAGCTAAATATAGAATCGTACCCCACCCAGCTTCTTTCCAAATATCAGATAACGTTGCAATCCACCAATACTTTCCTGCATCCAGCAAAATATTTTGTGGCTGTTTAATTATACCAAGCCCCATTAAAAGCTCGTTGAACAACCCTGAAGTCGAGAACCAAGTAATTAACATCCCGCCCAGAACGATCCATGATAGAAAGTGTGGTAGATACGAAATAGTTTGCACAATTTTTTTGAAGCGACCCGCACTTAATTCGTAAATCATAACGGAAAGAAAGATTGGAATCACAAATCCTATTCCTAACTTCAAAAAGCTTATCCCCAAGGTGTTTACTACAGAATCCCAAAAGTATTTATCAGATAAAATAATTCTAAAGTTATCTAGACCAACCCAAGGAGCAGAATCCAACGTATCTATGACCGTGTAGTTCTTAAAGGCGATCGTCAACCCATAGATGGGAAGATAAGAAAATATAATCATAAAGATAATGCCCGGTATTATCATGGATTGAAGCTCCCATTGACTTTTGAAATCGCTCACAAAATTCTTTATTCTTTGTCCCACCGGTGCTTTAGCTGTAAACTTTGCAGATGCTGAGTCCTTCATACGCTTACATTCCTCCCTTTTAAATAAAAACGTTTTTATTTATTCTAAAAAAATCCCCTTTTCACACAATCATTTTATATCATATCAAGAATAACCGTTATTCATGGTCATTTACATACGATTATTCCGATTTGACTTTACATTACTAGAGCCCCGAACTACAATTTCACCTTGTAATTTTTCAATCTTACCTTGCTCCTTCTCCTCAATCAAATTAACTAGATGATTAATGACTAATATACCTTGTCTAGCAATCTGATTTCTCACTGTCGTTAAAGGTGGTGTGAAATATTGGGCAATATCAATATCATCGAAGCCCATGACGCTAATATCCACTGGGATTTGATAACCTTCGGATTTTAGAGCTTTGATACATCCGATCGCACTCACATCATTCCCAGCTAAAAAGGCATCCGGTATTTTGGCAGGATAGGCGTGCAGGAAAGATTTAACGGCATTATAAGATCCTTCTTCTTCGAAAAAACCTTGTAAAATATAGTCTTCATCCACCTGCAACTGATGCTCATACAAAGCAGCTAAGTATCCCCTTTTACGTTGAACACTATCAAACATTGTATCCACACCAGATATATAAGCAATTCTTTTATGTCCTAGACTGATTAAATATTTAGTCGCTTCATAGCCAGCTACATAGGAATCAAAGATGACACTTCCCATTGTTTTGTTGTGAATAACTCGATCCAGGAACACAGCCTTAATCTTGTCTATCTCCATCGCTGCAATATCTTGTTCATCAATCTTTAGCTCTTCAAATATAATGACTCCATCCACACGACGACCTAGAATATTACTTAAAATAACTTGTTTATCCTTAGTAACAAACACATTCAGGCCATATCCTAGACGTTCACACTCACGAGCCATTGATTCAACTAACACATAGAAATATGGTCCACTCACACTCGTTGTAAAGAAACCTAGCATATTGCTCTTCCCAGATTTCAAAAGCTTACCATTCAGATTAGGTACATAATTTAACCGCTTAGCAACCTTGATTACATGTGCCTTTGTCATTGGATTCAACACATCTACATCATTTAAAGCGTTGGAAACAGTGGATATTGAAACGCCAGCTTCTCTGGCCACATCCTTAATCGTTATTTTACCTATGATGATCTTCCTTTTTAATAAAAACGATTTTATAAGCCTAAATTATCATATATTTCTCCTTAATACAATACTTTATTAAAAAATAAAAAGAATCAAACATGTATACGGTGATGATTGAACCAGTTAACATAATCGTAAAGTTGGATATCTAGTTGTTCTTGTGTTTAAAAATCAGGATATCAATCCGTGTTTCCTCATTACGATTCCAATTCTCCTACGTGAAGGATTTAAAGTCCGCTTACGTAGTTCCACTTCTATTTTTCGTGTTCCATAGTTATTTCGACTGACTTTGAAAATTTCAACTACAGCGTCTTCTAACTGCTGTTCTTCCTTATTTTCTGCATGCTTCGACTTGTAGGAGTAGGTACTTCGCGGAAGTTGAAGGACATCGCACATTGCTGATACCGAATATTTGTGAGCATTATTGCGAATCACATTTACCCAACATTCTCACTGCTCCCTTATATCGATTGAAATAGTACTAGAAATATTGTATACATAAATTCCATTAAGAGTCATCTTGTCCCTGTTATGCTGTCATTTCAAACTTTTCAAGCGTTTCTTCATAACTACGCAGATTGTTATATGCTCTTGCCAGAGTGCCAATGCCTCAACTGCAGGATTAGTTCTTTATCCATGGTGTACGTCCCCAAGCACATCATTAAGTTCATATTATATAGAGAATATGGTTTTGATTATTGTAACAGCTGGATTGTAAGTATTAAAAATAAAAAATAGGACATCCCTGAAAAGGGTCTGTCCTAAAAGTATACATCCGATAAATACGAATTCTATTAATTATTGGTACAACCATATGCCTGATACCGTCATGACTGCTGGCAATGCTGCCCCATCAACTGCAACATTATCATACCAGCCGCCCACTGCAAGATTCAATACTGGATAAAATGACTGATTAAAGGGCATAACGCCTGGCTCCAAGCGATGCTCGGCAAAACAATGTTCGTCTACCAGCCATCGAATCTTACTGGAATCCCACTCTAGTGCATAATTATGGAATTCATTAATAGTTCCACTTTCGAACTCATGCACGAACTCCTCCACGATTTGATGTTCCCAATCCTTTCCGTAGTGCAGTGTTCCGGATATTTGATGAGGCAAGCGGCCTTTAGCTTCCATGATATCAATCTCCCCGGACGCTGGCCAAGAGCCATAAACCTGGTCCTGCGGAAGTAGCCAAATGGCAGGCCATACGCCCTGCCCTACCGGCAGCTTTGCTCGAACAACTAACTTGCCATAGCAAAAGGAGAAATGGTCCTTTGTATCCAGACGAGCCGATGTATATGCAAAAATCCGCCCGTCCTTTTCGATGGATTCATTACGTGCACACAAGTTCAGGCCAAATTGATCGATATACAAATTGTTCGAATGATCCGTGTAATACTGTTGCTCACCGTTGCCCCAACCTGGGTCTATGGGATTGCCATCATTATCTAACAAGTCGTTGCCAAGGCGAATATTCCATAATCGCAAATCGGTACTTTTATCTAAGAAATTCTGTTGCCATATAAGTTTATTCATTCTTTACACTCTCCCTTCATTTAATTACAGCATACTTAAGTTTTGCAAGTGGTCAAACAAATCTATAAAAATGGGATACGGTCGATAATCATGGGCTTTTGTTCCAACCTGCTTTCTCCTAAGATGAAATAGAAAGGGGGCAAGGAACATGTTCCAATATAGAACGGAACAAATGAAAACGCTTTTAAAACAATGGCAACTTCAAAGCATGGTTATCCCGGGAATCATCTGGATGTTTATCTTTTGTTATATCCCCATGTTTTGGCTTGTTATTGCATTTATGGACTACAGCATCGCTAAACCATTACTAGAATCACCGTTTGTCGGATTAAAACATTTCGAGGATTTTTTGACAGATGAACGTTTTTGGCGTTCGATTCGCAATACCTTGGGGATGAGCAGCATCAAGCTATTGTTGGGTTTTCCTATTCCTATCTTGTTTGCCTTGCTACTTAATGAAATACGAAGTATTCGATTTAAGAGAACCGTACAAACCATTTCGTACCTGCCACACTTTATTGCCTGGACGATTTTTGGCGGTATTGCACTTAATTGGCTGGGCGAGGGCGGTGTAATCAATCAGTTGATGATGGTTATCGGACTCCAAGAACGTGAAATCCTTTTTAACAGCGATCCCAAGTACTTTTGGTGGATTACCTTTTTCACCGATACGTTGAAGGAAACCGGCTGGAGTGCCATTATCTACATAGCGGCAATATCTGGCATTGATCCGGGACTCTACGAAGCCGCAGAGCTGGATGGCGCAAATCGGCGACAGCGAATGTGGCATATCACTATTCAGAGCATACGTCCCACCATTGCTATTTTGTTCATTCTCGCTGTCAGCGGGATACTCGGCAGTAACTTTGAGCAGATCTTTATGTTAAAGAACAACATGAACATGAGAATGGCAGAAAGTCTGGACTTATATATCTACAACATGGGTTTGGTCTCTGGGCGTCACTCCTTCTCAACAGCCGTCCTGTTCGCACGCTCTATTGTGGCGCTAGGTTTGTTGTTTTTGGCCAATTACTCATCCAAAAAACTAACCGGGGACAGCATTTTTTAGAAGGGAGAGGACACAGATATGGAAAAACGTAAAAGGTTTCGGAAAATCGGATTATTTGAGGTCTGCAACACTCTACTGATGCTCTCAGTTTGCTTTTTAACGTTGTATCCTATGTGGTTTGTATTCATTAACTCGCTCAACGCACCGCAGCAGGCGTCGTTGGGCACCATCAACTGGTTTCCCAAAGAATTATCGTTGGCTAGCTATAGCATTGTATTTAATGATAAGACTATGATGAACGGTTTTTACATTACTACTCTTCGCACGTTGATCGGAACAGCCACGCATGTGTTATTTACCGCCATTATAGCTTACGGAATGAGTAAGTCTAATCTGATCGGGCGCAAGGTGTATCTTAAAATCGCTTTGGTTACGATGCTGTTCTCAGGCGGCCTGATTCCTACATTTATTCTCATGACGAAGCTTGGCCTATATGATAATTTTTGGGTATTCATCATTCCCTCTATGTACACCTTTTTTAACATGGTGATTTTCATGAGCTTCTTCCGTACCATACCGGATAGCCTCGAGGAATCTGCGAAGGTAGACGGTGCCTCAGACTACGGCGTCTTGTTCAGAATCGTATTGCCAAATAGCATGGCTGTCATTGCTACGATATCACTTTTTTCAGCCGTCTATCATTGGAATGATTATTACCAGGGGGTCATTTACATCCGTTCACAGGAATTACTGCCGCTGCAGACGATGCTGTATAAAATCATTGCAGAGAACTCTATGTCCTTCATGCAGCAGCAAGCTATGGCGCAATTCGGCGCAAGGCTTCCCGGTAACTCTATCAAATTTGCATCGATGATGGTAGCTACACTGCCTATTCTGGTAGTCTATCCTTTCATTCAACGCTATCTAATCAAAGGTGTAATGATTGGTGCAATTAAGGGATAAGTGCAAGTGTCTAGAAATGGGTATACACAAATTCAGATAGTACAAAGAAGGGATGATTAAATTATGAAACGCAATCTAATCAAGTCGGGATTAACCCTCATTCTGTCCTTAAGCCTTATGCTAGGTATAGCCGCGTGTTCCAATTCAGAGAATAGTAATAGTAATAGTAATAGTAATAGTAAAAGTGAACCGGCTACAGAGCCCGCACCGATTGAAGTAAAGCTCAATCCTGATGAACCTGCATGGAAACTAGATACCAGCCCTGTGGATTTAACCTGGTTCGTAGGTGCTAACTGGTATGCCCACAGCTGGGGGGAAAGCTTGACATCCCAGTACGTAACAGAAAAAACAGGTGTCAACATAAAACTTGAAGTTCCTTCCGGTGAAGCAAATGAGCAGATTACCCTGATGATGACCTCAGGCAGTCTGCCCGACTTGATATCAATAGGTTCGTGGGAAAATGCTGTTAAAAAATTGTGGGAAGGTGACCATGTTTACGCCTTAAATGAATTGGCTGATAAGTATGATCCTTACTTCTTCAAGGTGGCTGGGGACGGTACACTGAAGTGGTATCGTCAAGATAATGGAAATACCTATGGCGTTCCGAATGATTCGTATAGCCCCAACTTAATGCATGAAACTGGTATGACTGCTGCCAACCAGACTTTCCTGGTGCGGAAGGATCTGTACGAAGAGATGGGCAGCCCGGACCTTAGCACCCCAGAGGGATTCTTGAACGCGCTGCAACTGGTAAAGGATAAGTATTCCCAATATAAAGGTCAGCCCATCAGTCCCTTCTTTGCACAAGGAAACGTTCCATACGGGATGACTGAATATCTGCAGAACCTACTGGCCGTTCCATATGAGGAAGAGGGAAAGGTATACGACCGTATTACTGACCCCGATTACATCGCATGGCTGAAAACGTTCCGCACCGCTTACGAGCGCGGGCTGATTAATGTAGATTTTCTGGTGGATTCCGATACTCAGGTAGAGGAAAAAACAAACAACGCCCGTTATTTCATGATGATCCGTGAATGGACCGGAATGTCAGCTGTCAATCCTATGCTGGCTGCAAGTGGAGAGCCTAACTCTTACTACATTGCAGTCGACGGTCCAAAGAACAACAAGGGCGATAACGCTAAGTTATTCCCTGGCAATATGGACGGTTGGATGGTAACGATGATTAGCAAATCTACCAAGAACCCTGAACGAGCTATCCGCTTTTTAAGCTATCTGGCTAGCGAAGAAGGCCAGCGGGATTTATTCCTTGGCAAGGAAGGGGAGACATGGGAAATGGTTGATGGCAAGCCACAGCTGAAGCCTGAAATGGTACAATTACTCGATAATAATATTGAAAAGCTAGAGAAGGAATATGGCATCATGGATACCTATTGGATGATGCGAAACCCTGTAATCGTTAATCAATGGAGACCGGAAAAAGCTCCTGTCATTAAACAAATGGAATACTTCGCCAATAATCAAGCCGATATTGATAGCGGTATCTACAAGGGCTTAGATCCTCAAGGTGATTCTGAAGTATCAGTAGCCTGGTCGCGTATTTCCCAGAATTGGGAGGAAGTACTCCCAGAGCTAATTACGGCTAAGAATGAGGCTGAATTTGATAAAATATTCGATAATTTCCTTGAGCGCCGTGAAAGTTACAACTTTGATAAGGTAATGGAATATCGTCAGGTTGAAATGGATATGCGAAAATCCAAAATGGCAGAATAATACCTTTATAAAGTTTGCTGCCGGCTACCGAGATGGTAGTCGGTATTCCCTTTTTCACTGCTTCTTACCATCTGGAGAAACAGCCTACTTACCTATCAGGCTGTTGTAATATATGGTATATTACAATGGTAGGAGGCTACTTAAATGATGTATCTGCTGACTAAAATAAAAAAGATTTATCGTAATTCGCGCATATCCAAAAAAATATTTCTGGCCTTTAGCATGATGATTGCCATCCCTGCAATTGTGGTATCCTTTTTATTTATCCGTACGCAGGAAATTCAGCTATACAAGGATGCTATGGCTACCGGCAGTAGCCATGTCTCGCGACTTAACGAACAACTACGCAGCAAAATGGGCACTATTGAAAATGCTTCCTCTACTGCGCTGAATCAAAAGGCATTTGTAGACTTTATTCACTCCAATATGAACGTGGATGGTCTGCGTCTCGTAAAATTTAGACAAAATCAATTTGAACAGATGCATAATATTATTCAAAGTCATGAGATGATCAGTGAGCTCAGTTTCTATGTCGATAATCAAAACCTATTTGAGATTTGGCCTGAAATCTACCATTATGATAAGTTTTGGCCTCATGACTACTGGGTGACACTTCGCGAAGAAGGCGGTGCGGCATATCGCTTATTCGCTTTTAAGGATGGCGAACATACGCTATCCTATTACCGGATGGTACGCCTTCAGGCGCAACATCAAAAACACCCTACCATTATGGAAATTCGCGTCCAGCATAATGTCTTTTTCAGTGATCTGCTTGCGGATAATGAGGGAGATTTCTTTTCTGTAGTGATGGCTGGAGATGACTCTTCCAGATCTGTATACAATACTAAGCATCTCTTTTCTCAAAATGCCGGTGGGGAATTAGATGAAATTCTAGGCAACATTCACCAGCGGCTGGATGTACTACAGGAGAGTAGCCCCATTAAGGTCGAGGTAGGCGACCATACTTACTACGCGTTGTATAGCTACATCACGCCATTGAACGCTTATGTAGTGGATATTGCTTCTCATCAAACGTTGATGAAAGGCCCACGAAACTGGTATTTGCTCGTAGTAGCCATCACATTATGTGTATTGTTGCTGATGTTACTGCTCATTTCACATACCACTCGGCGCATATTTCGCCGGCTTGACAGGGTACTGGTTTCTATGCGCAAGGTGCGGCAAGGCCAACTGGATGTAAAAATTGATACCGGTCTGGATAATAACGAAACCGGTGATGAAATCGATGAAATGGCCGTCAGCTACAATAATATGTTAGACGAGATCAAACGTCTGATGACCCAAGTGGTAGATAAGCAGCTAATTGCCAAAAATGCACAGCTACACTCGCTGCATTCACAGATTAATTCACACTTTTTATATAACGCGCTGGAATCCATCCGTATGCTCGCTGAGGTTCAGAGACAACCGACTATTGCCAATGCATTGGTGTCTTTAGGCTCTCAACTACGTTACAGCATGCAGTGGCGCTACGATACGGTTGCGCTTAGCGAAGAACTGGCCAACATACACAGCTATGTCCGATTCATAAACTTTATGGGCGAGGGTGGTAGCATAGAATTGACAACCGATCTCCCCCAGGAGGTGCTACGTTATACGATTCCTAAAATGTGCATGCAACCCATCGTCGAAAATGTCGTTCATCACGCATCTCCCACCGGGGGCACCGTACGCATCCAAATTACTGTATCTGTAGAGAATGTCAACTTTCTACTAATTAAGATACGAGATGATGGTGCAGGTATTGACCGAGAAATGCTATCCAGTTTGCAGGCTGTGCTACGCGGCGACTCGGATTCACCGATTGTCACCAGTAAAAGTGGACTGGGCTTAGAGAACGTACACAAACGTATACAGCTTCATTATGACCAAGACTGTGGGCTTGGGATTGACAGTGTGCAGGGCACCTTTACTTGTGTAACCATACGTTTGCCTTGGAAAAATGTGAATCTTGGAGGATGGTAGGGTATGATCAACATTCTGATTGTGGACGATCAAAAGCACATTCGTGATGGGCTACAAGCTATGCTATGTCAATTTCTGAAACAGCTGGGCAACATTTACACCGCTGTTAACGGAATTGAGGCCTTGGGTTTGTTGAGTCAGCACAGCATCCAACTGGTGATTACCGATATCAGGATGCCTGATATGGATGGACTGATGCTGATGGAGAAAAGCAAACAAAACCATATCGAGGTAGATTACCTAATTATTAGCGGTTATAGCGATTTTGCCTATGCTCAAAAGGCAATAGAACTTGGGGCAAAGGGCTACCTGCTCAAACCTGTGAATCGTGATGATCTACAAACCGCTGTGGAACATATAGCGAATGAGATAAAAACACGACAGACGCTCTCGCGTAATATCGAGCATATCTCCCTCCGTGTTCAGGAGATAGACCGTAAAGAATTGAGTATGTTCATGCAGGGTGCAATGACCGATGACACATGGGTGCTCGAGACGCAACTTCAGAATCCAACGTTGTGGAGTAATTATCGCCTATGCCTGCTGCGGGAGGAATTATGGATTAATCAACCCGGGGCCTACAGTAGCCACAGCATGGAATCCCTTGCTTATCGTGTATATGGTACACAAGGATGTATATGCATACAACACCGCCCGTATCTGATTCTGGCGGTTGATGCAACAGTAGAAACGGGGACCTTCTCGGCCGCTCTCAAAGCAGGGAAGATAGATGCCATTACTGCCATAACCAGCCCTCAGCAAGGATTGAAGGAGTTACCCCACAGCTATACACATGCGCTAGAGTTATATCGCCACAGTTATCTATTTCCGGAGAAGAGATGCATCCTGCCAATACATATTGAGCGACTGGAGCAACAATGGGAGCTCCCCTATGAGGAGTTATATGCGCTGTTCCAGTTAATCGGAAGTGAAAATAACGGTACAATCACCCAAGCTATTTCTATAATATTTCGCAAAGATACACTGCAACGCTATCACATCCAATACACACAACAGCTATGTCGTGCCATTGTACAGTTGCTGGAAGAATCTGTGCGTGTGATCCGCCCATACCTGGGAGAAGAGACGCTTGACATAGAATGTTTGCGTAATATATTCGATTATCCTGGTATACGTGATTATGTACAGGCGCTACAACAGCAGCTGCTTCGTCTGAATCAATATTATTATGAATATAAGTGCAGCTATCGCAACTCGCAAGATTTGAATGAAGCCATACGCTTTATACACGAAAACTACCACAAGCCTCTGGATCTCGCGATGGTATCTAACCACGTATCGCTTAATTATGCCTATTTTTCCAACCTATTCAAAAAAAATATTGGTAAAGGCTTTGCAGAATACTTGCGCGATGTACGCCTGGATAAAGCTCGGCGACTACTGGCCGAAACTGATTATAAAATCCTAGAGATAGCTACCATGGTAGGATATGAAAGTTATAAAAGTTTTACGCGGTCATTTCGAGATGTTATGGATATGCAACCCACAGAGTACCGTCAAATGATGCGCCAAAAAAATGACAGAGAGGGAAATTACCATGACACAGCATTATAAATCAGCGGTACTAATCCTTTAATAGGAGAATATAATCAAAAGCCAAAAAATTGGGTCATAACAAAAAGAAATGTACCTATAAGCCAATTGTTATATTCGATATAATAGACTTGTTCTTACATGTAAGCGTTTTCGTTTTATTATTTTATTAAAGGAGGATACGTATGAATCAATTTCAAAGAACCGAGCGAGGGTTTAAGCAGAAGGTATTTAGTTTGTTCTTAGCGGTAGTACTATTAGCTGGTGTTTGTCTATTGCCTACATCAAGGGTTCTGGCTGCAGGAACCACAGTTAGCTCTATGGATTACTTTTCAGCGGCAGACGGACCTATCATCTCAAAATCAGGCGTTGGACAAGCTAGCTACGGATTTGTCATGCCTGTATTCAATGGAGACTCCGCCACATGGAATGATGTTTCCGATGATGTAGGTGTAAATGTGAAAGTGGATGGTAACTGGGTTGATATTGACAGTGCAGCCGGCTATAGCTATAACCAAAACTGGGGACATTGGAGTGATAGTGGTAAGAATGGCTATTGGTTCACACTCTCCTTAACAACAGAAATTCAGTTGTTCTCCAAAGCTAACGGGGTTACACTGAATTACACTCTTGTATTTCAAAACATAAATAAAACGAACATCACAGCTATGACACCTACCCAAGGGCCGCAGATTACGGCTGGTTTTACAGGCAGTGCAGGCTTTACTTATCCTACCTTTAACAATGATCCTGCCGTTACCTATGAAGCAGTAGCTGATGATTTAAAGGTATATGTAAAACCTGTAAGTAGTAGTACATGGATTGATATTGATAATAATGCAGCCAGCGGCTGGATCTATAATAACAACTTCGGACAATTTACCGAAGGAGGCGGTGGCTACTGGTTCACCGTAACAGAGTCTATTAACGTCAAGCTACAATCGAAAAACTCAACGACTAACGTTGTCTATACACTCACCTTTAATAAACCCGTAAGAAATTCATATATCCTTACTCCCTATGATGGAACAACCTTTAACGCAGATGCTAAAGGCGTCATAGGTATACCGCTACCCAAGATTGATGGGGGGGCTCCCATCGGCACCGAGCTTGGAAACTACGTATACCAGATTAATATCAACGGACAGTGGGTTGCTATGAGTGATTCCAGTCAGAGCGCATTTGTATACGCGGGCAATGGCTACAATAACATGTCCGATGCCAACCAATGGGGATATTGGGCTGACTACATCTATGGGCTTTGGTTCCAACCTGTGCAAGAGGATATGCAGATCCGTATCGGTTATCCTATAAATGGACAGGCGGGTGGAAGTGTCGGAAACAATTACGTCAACTATACCTTTATCGGCAATCCAGATGCTCCACGTCCAGATGTATCTGATCATAATGACATTGCCATCGGAACACCCAACGATCCGGCAATAGAAGACATGAATCTCATATGGCAAGATGAATTTAACGGAACTGCGCTCGATACGAGCAAATGGAGCTACGAACAAGGCTATTATATCACGGACGATCCGCATAGCTGGGGCTGGGGTAACGCGGAGCTACAGCACTATACAGATAGTGAACAAAATGTTTTTGTACAGAATGGCAAGCTGAACATCAGAGCTATGAACGATTCAAAAGCCTTTCCACAGGACCCAAGTCGGTATGCCCAATACTCATCTGGCAAGATTAACACCAAAGATCATTTGTCCTTCCAGTACGGCAGAGTAGATATTCGTGCTAAGCTGCCTACAGGTAATGGCGTTTGGCCAGCACTTTGGATGCTTCCAGAAGATTCCGCTTATGGAGCTTGGGCAGCATCCGGGGAAATCGATATTATGGAAGCCAAAGGACGCTTACCCGGTACGACCAGCGGCGCCATACACTTTGGCGGACAATGGCCTGTAAATAGATATATTGCTGGTGAGTACTACTTCCCGGAAGGACAGACCTTCGCCAATGATTATCATGTATACTCCATGATTTGGGAAGAAGATAATATGAAATGGTATGTAGACGGTAAATTCTTCTTTAAAGTCAGCAGAGATCAGTGGTATTCCATAGCTGCACCAAACAATCCGAACGCCCCATTCGACCAGCCATTCTACATCATTATGAATCTAGCGGTCGGCGGATATTTCGATAACGGTGAGATCCCAGACCCATCGGATATCCCTGCAACAATGCAAGTCGATTATGTTCGCGTCTATAAAGAAGGTAATAGCGACAATCCGGTAAATGTGCCAGTTACCGGTGTAACGCTAAATCAGACCACTGCAGAGGTGGAAGTCGGGCAGACTGTACAGTTACACGCCAACGTAGTACCTACTAATGCAACGAATAAGCAGGTCTCTTGGACCGTATCAGGTACGAGCGTCGCTTCCGTGAGTACGGATGGCCTCGTGACGGGACTCACGGAAGGTACGACAACCGTAATAGTTACAACAGCCACCGGAAATAAAACAGCCGTCTCTACAATCACTGTTGTACCGCCATCATCATCCGGTGTTATCATCGTCGGCGATGAGGTGCAGGGTCTAAAGAAAATAGGGGACGATCTCTTGTTCTACGTGAACGGCGCAACCTTTGCCGACTTACACTACAAGCTAAATAACGGTGGTCAGCTAAATGTAGCGATGACCCCCGCAGGAAACGGTAACTATACCTACCCTGTCAATAACCTGCAACACGGGAATACCATCGAGTACTTCTTTACCTATAATCCGGGGCAAGGGGCCTTAGACTCCCCGACGCTCACGTATATCCATGGGGTAACACAAGGAATACCGGAATAAAGTGGATAAATCCTAGGGAAAATGTAAGAGTACGAATGAGTGAGGAGGAAGTGTTGACGCTTCCCTCTCGCCTTTTTCTCTGTCATTTTGTTCTCTCTGTGGAAAAGGATCGAGTTAGCCCGTTCATCAAGAATCACCTTATTCAACTACAGTATCCATATACTGTGTTTTCGTACATCCCGGAAATACAGAGACAGCAATCACTCAAACTCAGCGCGGTTTATTTGGTTCAGAAGTCACCTTAAAATCACTTACTCCAGTCTACATGACGTAGAGAATTAGTTCATGCCTTTTGACGCTTGTCTGTACTGCGCTATCTCTTCTTCTATTTTTTACATCATCCTTCTAAATTGGATAAGACAATAATAGATAGTACATATCCAACAAATGATATTATCATTACTCCTTAGTACATTATTAGATTTTCTTGACAATCAAGATTAATACTTACGCTACATCTATACATATTTCTATATCATTTTAAAAAACCATTTTCGCATCGAATTATTCTCATAGCTCCTCTGTAGAACTGATAACGGCATATCTACAAATAAGATATACCAAGTCCATGCTCTGTAACATATCCTACCCAAAACTACGCCCTACTTATGATACGGCTCACCGTAACACTTTAACGGCGAAATTAAAGAGGCACCCCTTGTTGATATGCTCCCATCATAGTAGACAGTAGAAAAAACAAAAACTTCTACTACTACAATGATGGGAGTTTTTCTAATGTCTAAAAGAAGTCCA
>NZ_JBITNB010000011.1:0-84501 GCF_054373195.1 Paenibacillus sp. CMAA1364
CATACAAAAAAAGGGGCCCCTAGCCATTTTCATGACTTATGGGACAGCCCCTTTTTGAATAATCACGAGTGACTACAGATTTAAATTATTACCAGAAGGATTTAGTGATAATAACCAACAAGATGAATAATACCAAGATTGCACCAGTGCTAGTAAACATTCCGTATCCGCCACAACCGCCTCTTACCTCTTCTACTCCGCTCATATTCATTCCCCTTTCGCAACATGTTGTGTTTCTGTACTACACGGTATTCTATGTCAAAAGGGAAATCGATGCGTGGGTATTACCCCATTAAATTAAAAAAGAAGGAATGGATAGGCGATTATGCTAGATTAGGATTGTAGATCCAGAATACCTTTATAAATTAATTCGTATAAATCCTCCAAGTATTCTTCGTCAATGCATGAGAAGGCAATTCGTAAATCATGCTCTCCCAAAGCGATCGTTCCTACACCGTATTGTTGAATCAAATGGATACGCAAGGCTTCAGCTTTGACGGTCTTTAATTTGAGGCACATGAAATATCCTGAGTTAAACGGATAATAATCCCATACCTTACGGTAATCTTCATTATCGAGCAATGTCTTTACACGATTAGCACGACGCTTCATGATTTGGAATTTCTCTTCTTTTTGTGCTGTGAATTCAGGTGCATTCAGTGCTTCGAGCACGAAGGTCTGAGAAGGGTGTGGTCCACTGGATATCGTTGCACGGATAATACCAAGTGTCTTTTGTTCAAGAGCTGCGAGTACATTCGCATTCTCCGAAGCAAAAGTGATGAATCCAACACGGAACCCCCATACGAATTCTTCTTTCGTTGCTCCGTCTATTTTGATCGGCAGTACGCGCGGATGAATATCGCATAGCTTACCGAATAGTGATTCCTTCATAGAATCTTCGAAGAAAAGTGCGAAGTAAGCATCATCGGTTATGACAACAATATTGATTCCTGCATTTGCAGCTTCTTGGATGACAGCCACAATCTCTTCGCCTTCCTGAAGTCCTGGCGTGTAACCTGTTGGATTGTTAGGAAAATTGAGTAGAACAATGGCTTTACCTTTGTCTTTTTGAGCGAATATAGCTTCTTTCAGTCCAGCACTATTAAATGACATATCCTCTGTAAACAACGGATAATTAACGATGTTGCCATGGCGACGTACGCCAAATGTTAACTCATAATTCTCCCAGTTCTTATCTGGATAGATGACCGCATCGCCTTCATTAACGAATAAGTCTGCTACAATGCTAAGACCGTGTGTCAATGCATTCGTAACAACAGGATGACCGAATGACTTATTATGCAAGGAAGGATTCTCTTGCAGCATCTTGTTCCGCCATGCACTTCGAAGTTCCGGCTTACCTGCTGGAGGGGCATAAGTATACAGATCCTTAGGTTGGAATGCGGATAATTTGTCTTGAATAACCTTTAAATGCATAGGAATTCCGCCTTCTGTGGCGATTCCAATCGTCGCATTATATTTCTTAGCGTGCGCAGATGCTTCAGCAGATTGGCTAAGAATACCTTCCTTAGGGAAATAAATTTCCCTCCCAAGTGTTGATAACATGTCGTACACATGCTTATTTCCAGTCTTTATATTCTCATTTAACTGTCCAGCAAGTTGGTTCATACCGTCCATCCTTCCAAGTT
The DNA here is from genome assembly GCF_054373195.1 of Paenibacillus sp. CMAA1364. Classification (NCBI taxonomy): domain Bacteria; kingdom Bacillati; phylum Bacillota; class Bacilli; order Caryophanales; family Paenibacillaceae; genus Paenibacillus; species Paenibacillus sp. CMAA1364. The sequence goes on from NZ_JBITNB010000011.1 coordinate 1,650, forward strand.
TGTATAATATGAGTATTCTTCCGATTTAGCTGGACATATTATACCACCTAGTGAGAGAACAGTCACTGACAATTACTAAATCACGATCAATTCTAGGATTATAGTATAATGAATGAACAAATAGAATGAGAGAATGCCAAAATGTTAGGTATGAAGTAGTTGGATTGTACATTGGGGGGGAATTGGACATGCTATATGCCGCACCATCTTCGTTCGAGATTAAACCATCTTTAGCCAAAATTGTATGTGAGCCTACATGGAAATGGCAATATAGAGAGAAAGGACTGCCCAATTATGACTTGTTCTATGTCTGGAGCGGTGAAGGTACACTTGTAAGAAATAATAAATCATATGACATTGGACAAGGAAGTTGCTTTTTATTCCGACCAGGGGATCATACCCGTGCAATTCATAACCCACAGAAACCATTAATCTTAAGTTATATACATTTTGACGTATTGGAACCAATAACCGATATTCCTAATCCCTATCGCATCATTCGAGACACTGTAGATTTTGAATATATGTTAGCCCGATACGTAAGGTTATTTCTGGTGCCAACTTATGCTGCAAAGGATGAAGGTCAGCTCGTTCTTAAGCAGTTGATGATCCATTTATTGCGTGAAGATCGTGATGAGCCTAAGGAGAAAAAGGTGAGTAATCATTTGTCAGAGGTCATTCATGAGATCGCGAACTACCTACAGCAACACCCAGGTGTTCCACATCGTGTTGATGATCTAGCTGCGCGTGCCGGGTTATCCACCCGTTATTTCTCCAGCAAATTCAAAGAGATTATCGGTATATCTGTTCAAACATTTATGATTAAGACGCGTATCGAGCGTGCACAGCACTTACTCCTATATGCAGGGATGAATGTGACAGAGGTAGCTATCACATTGGGTTATCGGGATATCTTCTTTTTTAGTAGACAATTCAAACAATATACGGGTCATAATCCGTCAGAAATTAGATAATTGTGGGGAAGGAAATAAAGATGACTAAGATTAGACTTGAAAAGGTTGCACTAATAACAGGATGTTCGAGTGGCTTCGGCCTTCTGATCTGTTTGGAACTCGCAAGAAAAGGATTCAGTGTCGTTGCGGGGATGCGTAGCGTAGAGGATCAAGATCCATTAATGGAGGCTGCTAAAATCGCAGGTGTGGAAGCCTTCATTGAAGTCATCGCGTTGGATGTGAGAAATGAAGAACAGGTGCATGCTGTTGTGAAAAGAATAGAAGATCAATATGGTCGGCTGGATATATTGGTTAACAATGCAGGTGCAGCTTTTGGAGGTATGATTGAAGAGGTATCGCTTGCAGTATGGAAGGAGCAGTTCGAGGTTAATTTCATAGGGATGGTCTGTGTGACTCAAGCGGTACTCCCATTAATGAGAAAAGGCAGAAAGGGACGTATCATTCAAATGAGTAGCATAAGTGGGGTAGTTGGATTTCCTGGCTTAGCTCCATATGCATCATCTAAATTTGCCGTAGAAGGGTTTAGTGAGAGCCTTGCTATGGAAGTGAAGCAGTTCGGTATTGATGTTGTGTTGGTAGAGCCTGGGGCTTACGGAACGTCTATCTGGTCAAAGAGCTTCTCTCAATTACACCATGCATCAGATTCACCATATAAACAGCTTCTGAATCGTATTCTTCAATATACAGAACGAACTGCGAAAGATAGTGGTGATCCTTTGGATGTCGCTCGACTTATCGCAAAAATCACCACAATGTCTTCCCCTTCTTTTCGTTATCGAATCCCAAAAGCAACCACAATAACGATGTTTACGAAACAAATGCTGCCAGATCGTTGGTTCCAGGCGATAATACGCTATTTATTGAACAAAAAATCTTAAGAATGATGGACTTGTGTTGTAGCATGCAGTTCACCAAGGCTTTGTCCCATTCGAACGGCATCTCCAGGTTTAAGATCTTCTCGCGCATGAAATGTACCATTCTCCATCAGAAGGACAATCGTTGATCCGAATTCGAAATAAGCTAAATCATCACCTTTACGCCATGCATTCACAGTCGCATCTGTATATTGAATGCTACTGACGTTCATCGCACCTACTTTGACAACAGCCACTTCTCCACATGAATGTGCTATGTACGTAATCAGTCTCTCGTTACGACTTAATACGGACGGCATATGTGTCATGCCGAAATCATTTACAGGGTATACTCGTCCTTTAATATGCTCGCTCTCTGTTTGAACGCCTGTCACAGGAGAGTGAATCCGATGATAATCCGTTGGACTTAGATAAAGAACAAATACATAACCGTTCTTATAGAGTTCCAGATGAGGAGAATGATGAAGGATCTCCTCTACTGTATAATTCTGGCCCTTTACATTTAGTATCGTACCTGACGAAATATCACCCATTGCTGTGATTGTGGCATCTACTGGACTCGTTAAAGAATGTTCACCAGAATCAATGGGTCTCATACCCGGTTTCAGACGACGCGTAAAGAATTCATTCAGAGTTCGATATTCACTAATGTCTTTTTCCGCTTCAGATGCGGGTATATGATAGTTACGTATAAATGTTGGGATGACGTATCTACTTACGCTGCTATGAGAAAAACGTCCCATCATTTGGGATATTGATTTTCTTGAAGAGAGTTCCGTCATCAATCGAAGTATTTTTTTTGCCATTGTTATTCTCCCTTCAGGGGTTCATATTCGCTCTGTAATATACTGGCATAGATTAGATGTTAAATCAATGGATTCTTATAGCGAACCCCACGAAGGGACATATCATTGCTTATCTATTAAATAACGTGCATAAGCCATAGGCTGATAATATGAATCTTTCCATGTAGACAGCATATTCGCTTTTCGGAACCCGTAGCGCTGATCACGTCCATTACATTCAATGAAATATGGAACACCCTCCGCAGTTAATCCAATATCAATCCCTACATCAGCAAGCCATGGAAGATGGATGCTCAACCTCCAAGCCATTTGTAAACAAATCTGTTCAATGTTACGGATCAAGTAGAATGGTGAATATGTCGTAATACTATCCTGAAGAATGGATTCTACAGGATAAGCGACACCCCCTTGTGCAATGTTGGAGACGAAGAGATTTGATAAGGCTACCTTTGCATACATCCCTGTTATAGCCCACTGACCTTGTATACCGCGTTGCACCGTGACACGTAGATCATAAGGATTTCCTTGGTATTCTGCCAGAGAGATACGCTGTTGAATGAGAAAAGGGACGCGGGATATACGGCGTAACACGATCGGAGGCAGTTGTTCTGGAGTGAGACTCTTCGTAACCCAACCCCCAGTACCGGGCGATATGGAATAGGTAAGTCTCCATGTGGAATGAAGGTAATGAAGACGCATGATACCCTGACCTATGCTTCCGCTGCATGGTTTTAGAATAATATCGTTATATTGTTTCATCATGCTGCGAATAGTGGTTGGGGTGGCAATATGAGTATTGGGAAGCAACCTAGATAATGCTGGACTAGAAGCTAATAGACGATGGACATCATCTTTGCCATAACGGTTACAAGAATTGAACAGAATATATCCTTGAGCGACTAATGTATTTATTTTGAGATGTGCGTTCTGAGTGAAGTATATGGCCCTATTATGAATTACTCTGGGAATGGGGAGATTCATTCGAACATAATCATATTTATTTCGTACATAAGCGACACATCGTCCTGTTGTTAAATGGATATCTTCTAACCTTAGGAAACAAGGAGTCAATCCATATAACTGAGCGCCCTCTTCATAATTAGTTATAGATTCTTGACCCGTTTTACGACGAGGTATACCACGGTACATGCTTGCATTAAGCAGAATACCTACATATTGCTGTTGCATGACCACACCTCCTTGTCTGATATTCGAATCATAAACATGTCTTTATATAGTGTACTTATGAAGCATGGAATTGGTATGGACGATTGTTCTAAGTAGATAGCATAATATTCGTTCTCCTGTGACAAAGGCCTATCTTAGTGCATAAGATGCTAATGACGATAGATAGCAGGAAGGAGATTAATGCATTGAATAAGCCCAAAAAAAGAACAATGAGTAAAGGGAAAAGACCTCTGTTTTATGTAGATGATCCGAACAAACATGAATTGAATCTAATTGACAAATCCAAATCAGTCTCCGAACAGAATCAATTAGAACTAAGAATCCATTCAGGAACATCTACGCTAACACCACCAAGTACAAAGGAAATTCCAACGGTTATTACTGAATCTTTCACACAAGAACCAGTACTAGTACATCAGGTAGAAGAAGTTGTGGATATATCTTATATTGAAAAGGATACAATCGAAAAAAGAATTATGGATAAGCAACATCCTAAGCAGAAAAACGCATTTATATATTCAGATGATATAACACAAGGTGCGGTGACATCGGATAAAATTGCTCAGCGAGCGATTGACACATCCAAGATACAGATTAGTAGTATCAATAGCGATCTATTACAGGATCATGTGGTCCAAAGCATTCATCTGTCAGAAGGGGCTGTTATCTCAACTAAGATTGCGCCTGGTTCCATACATGCAGCACATGTTCTTCATGGAGCGATTGGGTCAGATCATATCGGAGATCAGGCGATCAGTGGTGCTAAGTTAAAGGATGGCAGTATTAGCTCGGAGAAGTTAAGTGACCGAACAATCGATGCGAACAAAATCGCGGATTCCTCGATTCAAAGCAGGCATTTAAGTCACATGAGTATTGGAGGTTCGCTGTTACAGGATCAAGCCATCTCGGGTGAGAAAATTCAGAACAGCGCCATTCAAACAACCCATCTAGCAAATGAGGTAGTGGACAATTCAAAGATGGCTGATCTGTCTGTGACCGCGTCCAAGATTCGTGATGGTGCAGTAATCGGAAATAAAATACATGAAGGAAGCATCGAAGGTAAGCATATACAGAGATCTGTCATTATGCCATATCATCTTGTGCCAGAGTGTATAGGAACAGACCAGATTATACGTAAAAGCATTGGTCCAGAGCAATTAGCTCAGGGCTCGGTGTACGCTAGACATATTGTAGAGGGTGCCGTAGACTCAGCTCAACTAGCAAGTAATTCCGTTCGAAGTGAGCACATAGAACATGAAGCGATCAAGAGTAAGCACATGAGTGATGGCGTGATAAGGTCTCATCATATTGCGGATCATAGCATCAGTTCTGTAAAGCTAACGGATCAATCTGTAGGAACCACACAAATGATCGATCAGGCCATTACAACTTCAAAGATTTCAGATCAAAGTATTATCGGAGCCAAAATCGTTGATGAAGCTATTCAGACAAGACATCTTGCAAAGTTAGCAGTTCAAGGGCATCAGATTGCTACCCGTGCGATTAAATCGAGTCACCTTGATCATCATGTGGTATCATCCCAGCATATTGCAGAAGAATCGATCTGCGAACAACATATCAAGGACGCTTCAGTCACTGCTAATAAATTATGTAATGAAATCATTAAAGAGTTCCATTTAGGTGTCGAGGTGGTATCAGGACGAACGTTGGCAACGAATAGTGTGACTACTGACAAACTTGCTAAAGGAAACATTACGAATGATAAATTGGCAGAATCTACAATCACGTCTAGTAAAATAGCCAAAGAAGGCATACAATCTCATAATATTGCCAACGACGCTATCCGTGAACAACACATTTCGGCAGATAGTGTAAACGGTCTTGCAATTCAAAAGGAGTCCATTCAGGATAGTCATCTAGTGAATGGTTCGATCTCTTCTCGACATGTCCAGCCTTTAAGTATTGGATCGTCTCTTATCCAAGATGAATCGATAACGGCGACAAAAATCGCATCATCTTCAATAAAAGGGCAGCATATTTGTTCGAAGTCTGTTCTTTCTCAACACTTAGGTGATCATGTGGTCACATCCCTTAAGCTTTCCCCAGAGAGTGTATCAACGGATAAGATAAGTGAGTCGGCAGTAACGACATCCAAGCTAGCCGATGGCAGTATTACACAGGGTAAACTTGCACAACAATCTGTAGGTTATGAGCAGTTAGCTCAAGGCGCTGTATCGACGGAAAGTATTCAAAACGGTGCAGTGACTGGAGAAAAGATAACTTCGGATTCCGTGGATGGACGTATCATTCGATTGGAGAGCATAGATGGGGCACATTTGAAAAAAGGAGCTATTTCGACAGAGCATATACAGACTGCGTCCGTAGTCGCTGAGAGTATATCTGATGGTGCGGTGAGCGCTTCGAAACTTGCTGATCATAGCGTCAGCTTATCACATTTAGCATATACACCTGTAGTTACCTCGACCAGCGTTCCTGCTATGCAACAGTTCGGAATATGCACTTTCGAATTTATAGATGAAGAGCGTGACATGGAAGTAAATGTTTCGTTTGAACAAGCATTTGAGCATACCGGTTATGTCATTGTTGCGATGTGTAATGATCGAAACTTCTATGCATCGTTGAAATCTCAACTGAACGATTCAGCTATAATTGAAGTGACAAGGCAACAGGTTACTGAGGTTGGAATCGGTTGTGTCTCTTGGATAGCTATAGGTGCAACCATGTAACCAAAGAACCATCATGAACTATATATATTTAGTATGAGCGCGGATGATAGATTCCGCGCTTTATTTGCATGCAACAGCAAGCTATTTACTTCACGAATGTACATAAGCCGTTACCGTGGGATGGATGCAACATAAAATGTGAATAGATGAAGAGCGTCATGCTAACCCATTTGAAATGTGTGAGGTGCTAAGCGATGAGTATAACAAGGAGATCCCACTCTAGAAGTCGACCCCAAAGAACTGTCAAGCAGAGAAGACGCGTATTTACAAATGATCATGAACCTGTCGTATCTGTTATCATTCCAGCTCTGAATGAACGGCGAACGATAGGTGCAGTTATTCAAGAAGCATTCCATGTTCATCCACGCACAGAAGTCATTGTAGTAGCCAGTGGTTCCACAGATGGAACGCAAAAAATCGCCGCACAATGTGGAGCTATCGTTATTCATGATGAGTATCCTTTAGGGCATGATGTAGGACGATATGTCGGTGCACAAATAGCCAAGGGGGAGGTACTGTTATTTGTGGATGGTGATATGGTCATACCCTCTTTACAACTAGCTCCATTCGTTCAAGCTGTTCTGTCTGGAATAGACGTTGCACTGAATGAATACCTAGGCCCACTTCATCGATCTCCAGTGCATCGTGTCATTGTGTCCAAGCATATTCTGAATATTATGTTAAGACGTGCAGATCTTAGTGGCGTATCTATGACAACCGTTCCCCATGCTATAAGCCGTAGAGCATTACATGAGATCGGTGTAACTCATCTCGCCATACCACCACTTGCTCTAACGATAGCGCAATCCAAAGGATTAAAGATCCAAGCCGTTCATAACATTCATGTGGGCAAGCTGAATCCGCGTCGTCTAACTAGAGCTATACCCGATCCATTAGAACGACTGATCACAGGGGATCATATGGAAGCTATCTCCTGGTTACTGCAAGAGAAAGGTTCACGTGGTGGTTTCACGGACTTACATCGATTGCGACATAAGGTGAGGTGAACACATGAGGAAGAGACTTGTCAAGATGAAACGAACGAAAGTAAGAAAAGGAGCAAATACAAAGAGAAAGAGATTAAGAAAGAAATTAAAATATAACTACACAGCACCACAAAAACGTAGATCTGTTCGACTAGTACGAGGAAATAAAGATGAACCATGTGAAGATGTATCCACATTAGCACGTTCAGCAAGCGTAGTGATATCCGTGTGTAATGAACAAGATACCATCGGTTCCATATTATCCGAAATGGATAAGCTTCCCCTATGCCAAGTTATAGTCGTGTTGAACGGATGTACGGATCAGAGTTTTGAAATAGCAAGGCGTTACCCAAAGGCTATCATTATCCATTATCCAGAAGCGATTGGGCATGATGTTGGACGGGTGATAGGAACTAAATTAACAAAGGCTGATATTGTCCTATATATCGATGGGGATATGCTCGTTCCAGCAAGCGAACTCATGCCATTTCTAATCGCTGTAGACCAAGGAGTGGATGTGGCGTTGAACGATATCACCTCACTGCTTCCGCCGTTCGCCAGACAAGATCAGGTCACGCATTGTAAAAGATTTCTAAACCAAGTATTAGGAAGACGAGATTTGATGGCGAACTCTATGACAGCGATTCCTCATGCTCTTTCTAGAAGAGCGATTCAAGCAGTAGGTGTACTATCGTTGATGGTGCCACCTAAAGCTCAAGCGTTAGCGATTGTGAAAGGACTTAAGGTAGCTGCGGTTCATCAAGTTAATGTCATTACTCGTAATCGCATCAGGCAACACAACGTAGCTGTAGGTAATGATGTAACACAGCTCATTATTGGTGACCACTTAGAGGCACTGGACACGGTAATTAAGTTGATTGGGAAGACACTATACATGCCCAATGAATCCAGGTCTGATCTTGCGAAGAGGAGGAACGGTGCATGAGCTTAACTAGCATTATTATTCCCACATACAATGGATTACATTTGTTAGCGCCATGCATCGATGCCATTCGACAGTATACCGCTGTGCCATACGAGATTATCGTGGTGGATAACGGTTCGACAGATGAGACGTTGGCATATTGTCTAAAGGAATCGTTGATATTCATCTCCCTACCTGAGAACTTGGGATTTCCTATAGCTTGTAATACAGGAATGTCGGTGGCAAGCGGGGACCAAGTGGTTCTATTGAACAACGATGTGATCGTCTCACATCACTGGTTGGATCATATGTTGATTGCACTATACAGTGAAGACGAAATAGGAATTGTAGGGCCTATGACAAGGTATGTAAGTGGCATACAACGAGTGGATTATGTATACGAGAATTCAGAACAATTTCATGCATTAGCACGGAAATGGAATATTTCTGATCCTTTAATATGGCATAAGACGGAAAGAATAGTAGGATTATGCTTCTTATTGCGAAGAGAACTCATGAATGTAGTTGGACTATTGGATGAGCAATTTTCACCAGGACATTATGAAGACGATGATTACTGTTTTCGAGCTAGGGCTCATGGTTACAAGCTCATCGCTTGCGGGGATGTACTAGTACACCATGTAGGAAGTGCTAGCTTCAAGCTATTATATCCTGATGGATGGCAAGAACTTATTCAGCGTAACCATCAACTTTTTATCGACAAATGGCATGTTAATCCACATCAATTTATAGTTCAATCCTAAAGGAGGAGAATCGACGTGAAGGGTATTATATTGGCAGGTGGAACGGGGAGTCGATTGTATCCCTTAACGCAGTTGTTAAACAAACATCTACTTCCTGTAGGTAAGCATCCCATGATCTGTTACGGTATCGAGCGCCTTAGACAGGCTGGCATCGTAGATATCCTTATTATATTAGGCAAGCAATCGACGGGTCTGTATACGGAATTCTTGGGTGGTGGAGAGAGATACGGTGTAACCTTGACCTATAAAATACAAGAAAAAGCAGGAGGCATTGCGCAGGCATTGAAATTAGCTCAAGGGTTCATCCCACTAGGAGAGAGATTTGTAGTCTTGCTAGGGGACAACTTATTTATGGATGATTTGACACCTTATGTGAAACGATTTGAACGACAATCAACGGGAAGTGCTAGAGTCCTACTGAAACCTGTTCAGGATGCGCGAAGATATGGTGTACCCGTGTTTGATAAGGACAACGCCAAATTGATCTCACATATCGAAGAAAAGCCAACACACCCGAAAAGTAGTTATTGTGTAACAGGAATATACATGTACGATGATGCTGTATTTGATCTGATTGACCAAGTGACACCATCGGATAGAGGAGAACTAGAGATCACAGATGTCAATAATATATATGCTAATAATCAAGCACTTCAATATGATATTTTACAACAATGGTGGAGTGATGCAGGCACGTTTGATTCTTTGAGGGAAGCTGGGTTAAAGATGCGGGACATCAAACCGTGAAATGTTAAGAATGCTTCGATTATTCGTAAGGAGGAGATGGAATGCCATCAATCCTACCAAGGTTAGCAAACGGAAATGATAAGAGAAAGAGACATAAACAGCGTAACATTAAGCCGACATCCTCCAAGAAATTATTTCATAAGAAAATGAAAAGCCATGTATCTAGAAAACGGTATCCATCTCTTCGCAAGAAGAAATCTTCTAAGCCATCAAGAATCCCTTCACATGTAATAGAAGATTCATCCAACTTAGGGTATTCAACGGACCCATCTGAGGTTGAGGTTGGGGTGGAAGTGGAGAAAGCGCAGTCGAACGTAGAAGATTATCAGGCAGGATATCATACAGGGTATTACGAGGGTGGGGAGGCACGTGTTCTTGCACATATCCCTCCCCACACCATTCTTCCGGAACTGACATGTGATGATGTCATTGCAGCGGGTGTTCGTAGTCTATCACCTTCATTCATGGCATTGTTAACAGCGTACGCTGTATATGAAGAAATGCAAGAAGCTATGAATGTAAAGAGACCATTATCTATCGTTCGATTAGGAGATGGCGAGTTACTTGCACTGGCAGCGGGTACGGTACTATCTGTGGAAGAAGCGATGAAATGGGGACCTTTTCTACCTCAAGCTGGTTATAATATGACGGATATTGCTGGAAGACAACAACTGGTCATGTCTATTAGACAAGCGAATATTATAGGTGTGCCATTATCAAGATTTCCAACTTTCCAGGGTCTATTGTTTCCTGTGCTTCAATATTTTAGTATTCCATATCGTATGCTACGAATGACGAGTTCTACATTGAACTATGAGTTGAATGAGTGTAAACTATTTGCCCCTTTGCTTCGTAATAGAAGAGTGATTATCGTGGGGAATTCAGCACAGTCTCTTGCCGATAGACTTGCCCAAGAGAATATTCATATTGTAGGTGTAGTATCGCCAGTGAATGGGATCTCTCATATTGAGGAAGTGATGTGTTCGATCAGATCATATGACTTCGACCTTGCATTAGTATCCGCGGGGATACCCGCCGTTATTATTTGCGAAAGAATTGCAACGCAAATGGGAAGAGTAGCGTTAGATTGTGGGCATCTAGCCAATAAATTAATTGCAAATGAAGTTCCTTTTCAATAAGGCAGGTGATTAAGAACTCATGTATTCAAAAAAATGGGAGCGTTATAATCGAGGTTACAACAAAGGATATGCAGAAGGAATGAAGGCAGGTCAACAGTCGTACAACAATGTATTCGAAGGCACTAGCATCATTATACCAACGTATAATCAGAGGGATTATCTTATCCAATGTATTGACAGCATAGAAAAGAATACGACTACTCCATATGAATTAATTGTGGTAGATAATGCTTCGGATGATGGTACTGCTGAATATTTGCAACAACGAAATAAGACGATTAGGTGCTGGATTCATAAGCAGAACTTAGGATTTGCCGGTGCAATCAATACCGGATTAATGATGGCAAAGGGGACAACAATTCTATTGCTCAATAACGACATATTGGTGGGAAAAGGGTGGTTAGAACTTCTCCTTACCTGCTTATTAAGTGACCCTAAGATAGGCGTAGTAGGACCGGTCACGAATTATATCGGCGGTCCACAACAAATAGAAGTTCCTTATGAGCATGTGGATCATATGTGGGCATTTGCTACACAGCATAATGTTCATGACCCGAGCAAATGGATAGAAACGAAGCGATTAGTGGGCTTCTGTCTATTATTTAGACGTGAACTATTCCATCATGTTGGTTATTTGGATGAAGGTTATCAAGTCGGTAATTTCGAGGACGAGGATTGGATTGTGCGTGTCAGATTACTAGGGTATAGATTGATCATTGCGGGTGACTCTTTTATCCATCATTACGGTAGTGTCAGTATGAAAAGCCTTAGTGAAGACATGTTTCATAAAGTAAATATAGCGAATGAATCCTTGTTTCATAAGAAGTGGGGCTCACTGGATGGGCGAATCGAACAAGTGAACTCATATTTACAAGGAAGTGATTCCAGTCTTCATGAAATTTGTTATTCTCAGTTCTATCCTACACATATTTTCATAAAAGGATTAAACGAAGCCGTATATTATCTAAATCGTGGTGTCAAACATCTGGTTACAGGCCAAGTGGAAGCGTCAGTTATACGTATTTCTCAACTTGAGATTAGACAAATCCCTGAAGGTAGACCTTTGAGTGTAGATGAGATTTGCTTCAATGAGAAGTATTTATCTACTTCAGATGGATATCCCTATTATATTTATTATGTACGATCACCCGAAGGGACATTAGCTCAAATCGATAACGGGATTCGTAGAGAGTGGTTAACGGATTATGCGTTGCTTAGTTGGGGTTGTGAAGGACGGGTCATTAAGCAAGTTACAGAGGCACAATGGGAACAATGGGTAGAAGGGTTACCGATTCTTCCAAGAACTCATATTCAATCGGATCTCCTATAGATAGGCATAAGCCCGGCACTGTCATGTTCGCCGTGGCATATGTTATAGCAGGCTAGTGTTAGTAAGCCCTCGATACGGCATGTTTCTATAAAAGGGGAGATTAAATATGCAGAATAAAATTACGGAAATGGTTACGCATATATCCCATTCGCATCAACAAATGGCTCGTGTCATAGACTCTCAGCGACATGTCGCTGTACGTATGTCTCAAATTGTTCATAGTCTCCCAGATGCGAATCCTGATTTCCAAGGTGTAGATGGAATTATCGAAAGCTCTAGTCGTGTCAATAAAAGTATCATATCCTACTTAAACAGTATTGCAGAATTGGAAGAATCCATAGCCGAGAGCTTAACACAAGTCATGAAGGAAATGGGTACGTCAGATGAAGAGTAGGGAAGAAGCCTATCTGCAAATCTTGGATGCCGCCGTCAAAATGCAGTGGAACATTGCGATGATCTTGGAAGCCAAAGCGGTGGAATCCGAAAAAGTGCGGAACTGGACGATCAATCATGTGAATGCAGCAGATTTCAAGAACCACGAGGATCAGTTAAAGGAACCTATTCTCATACATGATCAATTAGTAGAATTAATAGAAGCCATAACGAAGATGCAGAGCAGCTTATCTAGCAACCTCAAAGCGATATTGATAGATGAGAGTGGTGAAGACTCAAGTGAGAATGGATTCGGCAACTTGTTCGGTGGTGGTGACGAATCACTGGATGCGGGAGATTACGATAAATGAGTGCATCGCATGGCGTGCAAGAAGCGAAGATTGCCATGATGATGTCCATTGCACATAGTCAAGAATCTCTGGCACGTATCTTAGCTAGTATGGCAGATGTGCCAGTCCAATCAGAGAAGGTAGCTGCTCACCTCTCTGAGAATATGGTCATGATGACCAAGCTTCAACATGCAATGTGTGAGATGCTATCGGGCATCTCCATACACCGTAAACAATACGGAACTCCTACATCACCCTGGTTGAATGCAGATTATATCATAGATAACGTTGTAGCCCGAGGAGAACAGGAGGTATATTAGAATGCTTAAACACACAGTGAAATCTAGAAAAAAACAAAAAAAGGTGCTTACTACACGTAAATCTAAAGTTATAAAAGGGAAAAAGTTAAAGAGTAAAAGAAGTCATAACCGATTGAAATTAATTCGATTAAAAAAGAAACATCAATTATATGTTAAACGAAAACGACGTAAAGCTGGCCATTCTAAATCTAATCGTAGATCGGTGAAAGCCTTATCCAAACAGACAGAGCCGAATATAGTCCATACAGATAACTATGAGGAAGCGTATAACAAAGGATTCAATTCTGGATTTGCCAAAGGTTTTGAAGATGGGAATCAATTAGAGTATCAATCGCAATAACCTTCAATAGAGACGAGTAACTTCTTTGATAGCTGCATTTATGCGGCTTTTTTGTCGTCTAAGAAAGCCAAGATACAAGAAGGACAAAAGCCAATTTTATACGAAGCGGGTAGCTGTCCATGATACGTTAACTGTTCTCGCATATACCTATACAGACCGTAGAATATTGCATTTATCATAGATGGATTAGAAGGAGTGAGGGTTGTCGTGAGAAGTCGAAAGAGCCTAAAGAAAAAAGCAATCATCCATCCTGAGGAAGAAGCGAGATTCAGAGAATTAGAAGAGGGATTTACAAAAGGTCATGATGAGGGTTACTTGCGTGGAAGAGCTAACGCAATCATGAATATACCACTCGAACCCGTACCGCAACGCCCATTACGAATTCTATATGTTTCATCGGGCAAAGGATATCCATACTCGCCATTAGATGAAGCTATCATTCATACGTTGCAGCGTATGGTGGCAGAAGTAACCATTACTGATCCTAGACAGCCCATTGTAGAAATCGCTACATCGATGATGCCAGATTTAACGTTGATCTTAGATGGCATGGATGTTCCTGTTGAACACGTTGATGCGATTAGACAACATGGCATTCAGACAGCCATTTGGCTTACTGATGATCCCTATTATACCGACATCACAACGCGATTAGTTCATCATTATGACCACGTATTCACGTTAGAATTAAATACCGTATTCTATTATCGTCAGATGGGTTGTCCAAGCGTTCATCATCTTCCTTTTGCTGCTCATCTAGAACATTATAGGCCCACTACAATGCTATCTCCCATTCGAAGAGATATTAGTTTCATTGGTTCAGCGTATTGGAATCGAATCGAATATCTTCATCCCATATTACCTCAGTTGATGACCAAAAATATGATGATTAATGGGATATGGTGGGATCGTCTACCTAGGTATCAAGAATACAGTTCTCAAATCGAGGTAGGAAAGTGGATGGAACCGATAGAGACTTCTCAGGTATACAGTGGGAGTAAGATCATATTGAATCTACATCGCTCTCACCTGGATGATTCGGTGAATAACAATATGTTGAAGATTTCAGGCATATCGCCTAATCCGAGGACTTTTGAAATATCTGCTTGTGCTACCTTACAGTTGGTTGATCAGCGGGACGATTTAACTCGGTATTATACACCGGGAGTTGAAATTGAGACGTATTCAAGTCAGCAGGAGTTGCTAGACAAAGTAGATTTCTACTTAACGCATGAGAAAGAACGATGCGAGATTGCCCTGAACGCATTGAAGCGTACAGTGAAGGATCATACCTACGTGAATAGATTGAATGAGATGCTAAATATTATTTTTAGCTAGTCATCGCTAGGGAATAGGAGGTGAATAGGTTCCGTGTCACATCATAGATTAACAGTTCTAATCTTTTCACATGTAGCTAATGCAAATAGTATTACTGGCGCAGAGAAGCTACTCCTATTCTTCTGTACACAGCTGTCAGCCATGTTCGATTGTACACTTGTGGTACCCAATGAGGGTAAGTTAACGCAGCAAGCAAGAAAATTAGGAGTGAACGTAGTGGAATTACCACTTCCTTTAGTATATGAGATGTATACACCTACGTGGAATCTGGTGCAGCAAGTGGAAAGTCTAAAAGATACGCAAGCGTATGGATCACTAAAACAATTCATTCTAAGTCAATCGCCAGATATGATCTTAACGAACACATGTGTTCACATTCTACCAGCCATGGCTGCAAAAGAGCTTAGAATTCCAATCGTATGGAAGGTAACGGAGATGATAGCTGCCAATGAATTCACTCCTATAGCTGTGAGTTTAATTGATCGTTATAGCGATTGGATAATTAGCATCTCTGAGGCGGTAACTTCTTGTTTTCCACAGGAAGTAATTCAATCGAAGCTAACTGTTTTATATCCTTCCTTGGATGAAAAGAAGCTCCATAAAAATGTCTTTTTAGAACTCCGCGAGCAGAAGAGGAAAGCTCTCCATCTGAACAAGAATCATAAATTGGTAGGTTATATATCTTCTTATCTAAGTCAGGAAAAAGGTCTGCATTATTTCATTGAAATGGCATTAGAAGTGTTAAATATAGAACCAATGGCAAGATTCCTAATTATTGGAACACCCATGGATGAAGCTTATTTATATGAATGTCAAAGCATCATTAGAGATTCGCAAAAAGAAAAGAATTTCGCCTTTATAGCGTATGAAGAATCTGTTCAGGCGGCTTATTGTGCCATGGATATCGTTGTCGTTCCAAGCATCGTGAAAGAGGGGTTTGGATTGACTGCACTGGAAGGAATGTTATATGCAAAGCCTGTTGTTGCATTCTCATCTGGTGGATTGTGTGAAATTCTAGAAATAGCACAAATGAGAGAATATTTGGTGGAGCCTGGGAACACGGAGCAACTGAGCAGTAAAGTATGTCAGTTATTAGCTATGGATGACTTGGGCGTTAATCTGGGTGGAAAGAGCCGTGAACTTGTTCAATCTTTTTTCGGTGAAGATCAATACAACGCACGTTTACAGCAGATGATCGCGATTTGGATGCATCAGTATCCAGGGTGGTTCTTACCGCATCATCAACCTGAAGAAACAGAGATAACTGTGCATCATGCATTGGAACAAAAGAAGCCTACAAGGAAAAAGAGAACGAAGCGTAACCAGCGAAAGAAATTACGCCTTCATAGAAAAGTGCGTAGAAAAAAACAGATCAGAGTACGAAAGAAATTCAAACTTAAAAAAGTGAAGGTTAGAAGGAAAAGAAAGATTGGTGCTCGTAGAAAGACAAAAAAGAAATAATGAAACACGAGGGAGTGAGCATATGAAGATTATGACGATCTTAGGTACGAGACCTGAAATTATTCGCCTTAGTCTCATTATATCGTTGTTAGATCGTTATGCCACACATCATATACTGGTGCATACTGGCCAGAATTTCACTGCCAGTCTAAGTGACTTGTTCTTCAAAGAATTAAACATTCGTACACCTGATTATATGTTGAATACACAGCAAACCACACTAGGTGGGCAACTGTCGGGTATGTTCGCACGGCTTGAGGAAGTTCTTATACAAGAAAAGCCTGATAAAGTGTTGTTGCTAGGAGATACGAACAGTGCATTATGTGCCATTCTAGTTGAAAGATTAGGTATTCCTGTTGTGCATATGGAAGCGGGTAATCGTTGCTTCGATCTTGATGTGCCAGAAGAGAAGAATCGCAAGGTGATCGATGCCATATCCTCCATCAATATGCCTTATACAGAACAGAGTAAACAACATTTAAGAAAAGAAGGGTTCCCAGATCATCGGATCATATTAACAGGCAATCCCATCTATGAAGTGATGAAATATTATGAGGACGATATCAATAAGAGTGATGTCATCCATAGATTAAATTTGAAGCCACAGCAATACTTCATTGCAACGATGCATCGGGCGGAGAATGTCGATCGTTCTCCACAGCTCCTTGAAATTATGAAAGGATTAAATGGTGTAGCGCAAATGTATGGATTGAGAATTATTTGTAGCATTCATCCTCGCACGCGATCACGTATATCTAAGGACCTTCAATTGGTGATGCATCCACTTGTAGAGTTCCATGAACCATTTGGATTCTTTGATTTCATCACATTAGAGAAGAATGCCTGTTGTGCGATTACAGATAGTGGAACCGTGCAAGAAGAATGCTGTATCATGCATGTCCCTGCCGTTACGATACGACGTTCGACAGAAAGACCTGAGACGGTTGATTGTGGGAGTAACATTGTCTCCGGTGTACATGCCAAGGGAATTGTTGATGCAGTCACAATGATGATGAATCTGCCTCATCGTTGGGTATGCCCGCAAGGATATTTAGTTGAGGATGTAAGTTATAAGGTTGTTAAATTTCTATTAGGAGGGAATTCAGATGTTCAATAATCAACGTGTTTTGGTAACTGGTGGAACCGGTTCTTGGGGATATGAATTAATTCGTCAACTCCTTCCGCAAAATCCTGAAGAAATTATCATATTCTCACGAAATGAATCAACGCAAGTAGCTATGAATCGTTCATTCGAGGATAAGCGGCTGAGATTCTTTATTGGGGATATTCGGGATAAGGATGCTTTAACAGCGGCATGCCAAGAGGTGGACTATATCTTCCATTTGGCTGCGCTCAAGCATGTTCCGGTCTGCGAAGAACAACCGTATGAAGCATTAAAGACAAATGTGGTAGGCACTCAAAATGTTATTGAAGTAGCTATTGAGAATCATGTGAAGAAAGTAATCTATATTTCAACGGATAAGGCCGCGAATCCATCTAACTTTTATGGGTTAACTAAGGCAATTGGTGAGAAGTTGATCGTGTATGCTAACTTATTACGCTCACAGACAGAATTCGTGTGTGTAAGAGGAGGTAATGTGCTCGGGACGAATGGCAGTGTAGTACATTTGTTCACAGATCAGATTGAGAAGAAGAAGCAAGTACGAATTACAGATCTAAACATGACGAGATTCTTCCTCACGCTCAAAGAAGCGATAACGCTGTTGTTCAAGGCTTGTGAAGAGAGTATTGGTGGTGAGACGTTTGTGATGATGATGCCTACCTGTCGTATTGTCGACCTAGCTGAGGTTCTAATTGAAGCCTCAGGACATCAGAACGTTCAAATTATCGAAGCAGGCATTCGACCTGGCGAGAAGATTCATGAAATACTAATGAGTGATTTCGAGAGTAAAACAACGGTTGTATATGATGAACAATACCTAGTCATTCTGCCAACGGTAGATATCCCTCGATTGAAATTACATTATAAGAAGTACCCAGCTGTTCCATTTAGTAGCTTCAGTTCCGAAGATAACTTGATGAACAAAGAAGAGATAAAGGAGATTCTAATTCAAGGAGGATTTCTAGAATGAGAATCCTCATTCTAGGTGGGAATGGCATGGCAGGTCATATGCTTGTGCAATACTTCCAAAGGCAAGGACGTCATCACGTGTTCTATACCACACGTGATAGTATGGATAATAATGGTCTTATGATTGATCTGAGTGATAATCATTTGTTACAACACCTGATCCAGATGCTTCGACCTCATGTCATCATAAATGCAGTAGGAATTCTAAATGAATATGCAGAGAAAGATCCTGTTCAAGCGTACGATATGAATGGCATTTTCCCCCATCGACTTCGCGAACTAGCAGATCAATATGAGGCTAGACTCATTCATATCAGTACGGATTGTGTATTCCTAGGAACAAAAGGTAGATATACAGAAATGGAGCCACCTGATGGGGTCAGTGTCTATGCTAGATCTAAAGCATTAGGCGAAATTCATTCCGAGCGTCATCTTACGATCAGAACATCGATAATAGGTCCAGAAGTACGTAGGAATGGAATAGGTCTGTACAATTGGTATATGTTACAACAAGGTGCCATATTAGGCTATTGTAATGTAATGTGGAACGGTGTGACGACATTAGAATTAGCTAAAGCAATAGATGTATTTATTGAAAAGAACATTTCAGGATTGATCCATCTTGCACAGTCGCAACCTATTCGTAAGTATGATCTTTTACAACGATTTCGTACGCATTGGAATCCATCCGTCGTACAAATTGTACCCAATAGTGACATGGTTCAAGATAGAACATTATTATGTACGCGTACAGATCTAGAATATGAGCCAGCTTCTTATGATTTAATGCTAAAGGAATTAGCATATTGGATCAAAATGACATGAAGAAGAGAACAATTCTGATTACAGGTGCTTCTGGATTTACAGGAAGGCATGCATGTCGTTATTTCTCGGAAGCGGATTACCATGTCGTTGCAGTTGTCCGGAATAAAGATATGGTGAAATTCCATTCTTCTATTGAAGTGAAAATCTGTGATTTAACGAATCCGAATGATGTTCAATCATTAATAGCAGAAGTTCATCCGGATGAAGTATTACATTTAGCAGGAAAAGTCTCCGTAGCGGAATCTTGGGAACAACCGATGTTATATATGCAGACGAATGTGTTGGCTACATTATATCTGTTGGACGCTATGAGATTATTTCCGAAGAGCCGCATTCTTATTATAGGTTCTAGACTCCAATTTGAGGGTAGTTCTACTCCGCAACCCCCTCATCCTTATAGCCTCAGCAAGACCATGCAAATGTTGGCGACGCAGTCTTGGATGTCTTTATTCAAACAATCAATTGTACTGGCTGAACCGAGTAATCTCATCGGACCGGGACCTTCAGCTGGTATATGTTCATTATTTGCCAAATATATTGTAAATGTGGAAAAGGGACTTGTTGAACCTAAGTTCAGACTAAGCTCCATATCGGAGACGAGGGACTTCTTAGATGTTAGAGATGCCGTCCGCGCTTATGCAACGATTCTTACTTCTGGAGTACCTGGTACGGTATACCCTGTATGCTCGGGTGTTGAGAGATCATTAGGTAGCATCACGGAACAATTGATGAGTATGACCGATACGCCCATTCATTTGGAATATGGAAATGACATCAAACCATCTACGGTCACATCATCATCTCATGCGCTACAACAGCTAGGTTGGACAGTGACCCAAGATTTCATACAATCTATGCAAGATATTATTCATTATTATCGATATGAGGGAGTGGAGAGTCATGACATCTAAAGTGACGATTGTTATTCCGTTCTTCAATGATCCATACATTCCACAAGCTGTAGAGAGTGCCCTCACACAAACGTATCATAATATAGAGATTATAGTCGTAGATGATGGTTCAATGCAGTATGCCCCATTGCTGAAGCCGTATCTTTCTCATATATATTATCTTGGTAAGAGTAACGGTGGAACCGCAAGCGCTTTGAATCATGGGATAAGAAATGCATCAGGTGATTACATTGTGTGGTTGAGCTCAGATGATATGTTATATCCAAATAAGATTAAAGAACAGTTAATGTTCATGCATGAGAATCAGTCATTTATTTCTCATACGAACTTTAATATCATTAATGGATCCAGTCATATTACCCAACATACAGCGGGTATTCATCCCTATACGGAGATTGAACTGTATACAACGTTACTAGGGGCTAATCCTATAAATGGTTGTACAATCATGTTTAAAAAAGATATTGTTCGTTCTGTGGGTCTATTTAATGAAGCGTTACGTTATACACATGATATCGATTTATGGTACAGAGTTATTCTAAGCGGATATTCTCTCCATTATTTGAATCAATGTCAAACGGCATATCGATGGCATCCAAACATGGGAACGATCAGACATCAGACAACGATTGAAAAAGAACTACACGAAACGCAAATAAGATATCAGTCTTCCCTTCGCAGGTTGATTGCTTCGAAGGGAGGATAAAGATTAGAATTACTAATGGAACATTAATGATTCCAAGCGGGTTCGCAGCGATGATATGCTGCGAATCCGCTTTTTTAATTTTTTATTATATAGTGCTCAATAAACAAGTACTTTAATGAGTGCAAAACCTTTCCAGCATAGCAATTAAGACAAAAGAGCATTCTATAATGTGTTAAATAAGAAAAGCATTATCCAAAGGAGGCTTCAGTGTATGCGAACAAAAACAGTCAGTGTATCATTGTTATCTGCAGCTCTTATTATGGGAATGACCGTTACGGGATTAACGGGGTGTGGAACAAAAAGTGCAGATAATCAGAATGTAACAACGAAAAGTGTGAGGAACCACACCAATTCAATGGGTAAAGACCATATGAATCGGTATGGTGTCAATTCCGTTAAAGATGACAATAATCTCATCACACGCAGTGACAATCGAATGGGCAATTTAAGGTACAGCGAGGAACTATCCAATAAGATATCCAGTATGAAAGAAGTGGGTATGGCTAAAGTGATGATTACGAATAACAATGCTTATGTAGCCGTATCCATTAAAGACAGTACGAATATGCACGGGATGTCAACGAAACCTAATAATATGGGAAAAGTAAACAATGGGACTACACCTATTGGAAGCACCGGAAGAGATGGAAGCATGGGAGGAGATATGACCGGGGCTCCTACACGATCACAATCTTCTTCGAATATGACTACACCATCTCAACCCTATTATAGTACGAATAACAATCAAGGATATGGCATGATGAGTACAGAAGAACCCAATATAACGAGTGAAATCAAGAACAGGATTGCGGATATGATTAAGAAGAATGATACGAGCATAAAGAACGTATATGTGTCGGCAAATCCTGATTTTGTAGAACGTATAGGTAATTATGCAACGGATGTGACCAATGGTCACCCTATGCGAGGTATGGCTGATGAATTTCAATCATTAGTGAATCGAATATTTCCGACACCATCTGGGGATTTGAATATGACAGACGATCATAAGATGATGAATCCCATGGGACGATAAAACGAGTAAATATATAGCTTGAAGAATAATGCCACGAACCTGGAAGAAACGGGGGACGTGGCATTAGCTATATCTACATAAAATATAAGCGTACAAAAAGAGCCTATTTTTCAAGCAACAAAGCACCAATAATCTCTTTATTCCATAGAATGAGTTGACTGTATCCCTCAACCTTGTTATACCATAAAATCCCTAGGCAAGGAGGGGTGACAACATTGAAGGGAAATGAGCACAATAGTAAATTTTTACTGACCCATCGTGAACGAGAAGTTTTTGAATTGCTCGTTCAAGATAAAACGACACGAGATATCGCCGGTCTATTATTTATAAGTGAGAAGACGGTGCGTAACCACATTTCCAATGTCATGCAAAAGCTAAATGTCAAAGGCCGTTCGCAAGCTGTCGTAGAGCTAATCAAGCTTGGGGAGCTAAAGATATAGTTGCTGTTCATTTCCAAGTGCATGCGGTGAACCTTCGTTTATCCTTAGGGATAAACGAAGGTTTCTTCTTGTGTGCATATACATTATTCATCAATTCGTGTAGAATTGTTCTGCTTAAGGATGTATGTGAATCTATACACAATTGATGACCGAATGAATGACAAATGTAACGGACATCTATCCTTATCAGACAAAGACATAAAAGAAATATGGGGGATGGAAGAAATGATGAAGAGTAACAAGATTAAGAAGGGATCACTAATCATGATGTTGGTAGTCATGATGGGTATTCTTACTGTTGGTTGTGCAGTAAATAATAATGGGAATGCGAATAGTACAGGGGCAGTGAAAGAGAATATACCTTCACTATCCCTAGGGCTTATGCCATCGATTGATGCTATTCCATTCATTATTGCACATGAAATGGGTTTTGATCAGGAGCATGGGGTTAACTTAGATATTCATAATTTCAAAAGTGCAAAAGACCGTGATGCCGCATTTCAGGCGGGACAATTACAAGGGATCAGTACCGATCTAATCGCAATTTCAATCTATAATGAAGCAGGAATGGATGTAAAGATTACGAGTACAACCTTTGGGGAATTTAATTTATTAACAGGGGTTGATGGAATAAATGAAGTCAAAGATTTAAAAGGGAAAACGGTGATTCTGTCTAAAAATACATCCACACAATACACGGTGGCTATGATGCTTAAACAAGCAGGTCTAGCAGAGGATGTTATCACCATAACCGAAGTGCCTCAAATACCGACTAGATTAGAGCTACTGAAGAACAACAAGGCAGATGCTGCCATCTTACCAGATCCTTTTGTTACCATGGGTAAAGCATCTGGACTTAAAGTGTTAAGTTCTACGACAGCAGCGGGTGTGAAACCATTTGTATTGGCATTCCCTCAAGAAATGATCAGTTCCAATGAACAAGCTATTCTTGCTATGTACGCAGCTTATGATGATGCAGTTACCTATCTGAAGACGCATGATCAATCAGAATATATAGATATTGTCATCAAAGTAGTTGGCTTTCCAGAAGACTTGAAGAAGGACATTCAAGTTCCTGACTATTTACTTGCAAATCAAGTGGATGTAAAGGATGTGGAATCTGCATTTACATGGGCAAGAGACAAGGGATTACTCACCAAAAACTTAACACCTGAAGATGTGATTTCTAATGTCGCATTCAAGAAATAATGGACTTAGAATAAATAATCTTAGTGTTGAATATACCAATGGGCAGTCGGTGCTAAATCGACTTCAATTAACCGTTCCGGAGCATGGCATATATTCCATCATTGGACCATCAGGTTGTGGAAAGTCGACGATATTACGTGCCATTGCTGGTCTAATTCCGACGTATCAAGGTGAAATATCCTATAATGATGAAACGTTACATCATCATCCAAGATTGATTGGACTCATCCCTCAAAGCTACGGACTGCTTCCTTGGAAAACCGTTGAATCCAATATCCGAACGGCTATGAGAATAAGTCATCCGGATCGAAAATTAAAACAGGCTCAACAACAGCAAATCAAACACTGGCTTGAATCCATGGGAATTGGTGCATTGGCTAATCGGTACCCGCTCTCCCTTAGTGGGGGGCAACAACAACGGGTAGCGATTGCTAGAGCCTTTGCAATTTCACCCACAATTATGTTGCTAGATGAGCCCTTCTCTGCATTAGATGCGATCACGCGTGAATCCATACAGCAACTATTCTTAGACAATTGGAGGAGTAACCCAACTACGGCATTATTTGTTACACATGATGTGGAGGAAGCAATTCTACTCGGCGAGAAGATCATCGTGATGCCAGCTAATCAAGAAGAGCCTTACGAAATCATTGATAATCCAATATTCCACATGGCGTATGAAGATAAGCGGAACAGTGACGAGTTCTATCAGCAGGTGAAGACAATTAGAAAGGTAATGCTCAACACATGGTAAAAAATCAAAAGAGACGTTCTGCTGTTACTGTATTATTCGTGTTCATAGGTATGAATATCGCTTGGTATATCGCTTACCGGTTGATTAATCATCCGATTCTTCCGAATCCGATAGCTGTTTACAACGCTTTGGCACAAGTCGGAGCCAAAGCGATCGGACTTCATGTATATTACAGCCTGAGTAGGATCTTTGCGGGTGTATTTCTAGGATTAATTTTTGGTTTGTTCATAGGGTTATTGATGGGCCGATCAAACACGTGGAATAAAATTTTAGATCCGGTCGTTTATTTGACATACCCAGTCCCTAAGATCGCTTTATTACCTGTGGTTATGCTATTTTTTGGTCTTGGAGAAAGCTCCAAAATTCTGATGATCATGTTGATTTTACTTTTCCAGGTTATCATTTCAGTTCGTGATGGTGTTAAAGCAATCCCAGAACATACCTATGATGTGTTGACGAGCATTGGAGCTAGTAACTTACAGAAGTTTTGGCATGTAACGTTACCGGGTGCATTGTCCGTTATTCTTAGTACCATTCGCATATCGCTGGGGACCGCTATTTCAGTGCTATTCTTCACTGAGATCTATGGAACTGAACATGGAATGGGCTATTTCATAATGGATGCATGGTTAAGGATGAACTATGCTGAAATGTACGCCGGTATTATGCTATTCAGTTTCGTTGGTTTCTCTTTGTTCTTGTTTGTAGATTATTTGGATCATAAATTCATGAAATGGCGGAATTGAGTACGAAAAAGGGGGTTGCGTTACAAGTCATGGAACATGATCTGTAACGCAACCCCTTTATATGTTTCAATATATCCACTATTTATCGAGTTCTACGGTTTTCTTTGTATCGACATCATCTACCTTTGCACTCATAAACCAACCCAATGCAGCGATGGTCACAAGGACAATATAGAACGTTAATTTCCAAGGTGTACTATGCGCAAATGCTTCAGGAATAACATGCAGGGATGGATGTGCAAGCGTAATGATGGCAAGCTTAACACCAACCCAGCCGACAATTACAAATGCAGCAATTTCCAAACCAGGACGTGAATGCAACAATTTGACGAAGTAAGATGCAGCGAAACGCATAATAATTAATCCGATTAATCCGCCGGCAAAAACAACTAGGAATTGTCCACCATCTAGACCTCCAATATGACCAATACCACTAGGTGGTAATGCAACAGCAAGTGCTACGGCAGCTAAGATAGAATCCACTGCAAAGGCAATGTCAGCCACTTCGACCTTTAGAACAGTGAACCAAAAGTTGCCTTTGGAAGTTCCCGCACTACCAGATTGTACGACTTCTTGTTCCTCTAATGTCTTATTCTTGTTGATTACTCTTCGAATGATATTGTTTGTGGCTATAAACAGTAAGTATAATGCACCAATAGCTTGCACCTGCCAAATATCAACAAGGTAAGAAATGACAAACAGTGATCCGAATCGGAATACAAAAGCACCAGCGAGTCCATAGAATAGTGCTCTTTTTCTTTCTTTGTCAGGAAGATGTTTAACCATTATGGCCAGAACAAGCGCATTGTCTGCGGCAAGTAGACCTTCCAATCCAACGAGTACGAGAAGCACCCAACTATACTCCAATATTAAACTTAAATCCATTACTTCTCCCCCTTATATGTGTAGTATGTTCAAAAATCTATAAGAAAACGTCATCTGACGTGTTTCTAATGATAGGCAACAAAAAAGACCTTTACCAAAAAGGTGAGCTGCCTTTGAATTAACAAAGGTAGTCCCAAATTGGTAAAGGTCTCGCTAACAATTGATTTATCTCAATTGCAATATAGCCGGAGAATGATCTCGTATTGACGACTGTATTGTGCGTAGCTACTCCCCTTTACGGGTATGAAATTAACAATTACGAACATTCATGTTTTAACATTGAAATCATATATTTATTTCAGGCATATGTCAATAGTAATCTATGGGTGATATGATGAGAAGTATGTGATGTTGTATTGGAGGAGAGCAATATACAAGCCGTAACTATACCCGAGATAACCATATGGAATCAAGAAATCATTCAAGTTCGAATATCCATGTCTTACCCTTTGCGATGGGTGAACAGTTATGTACTACCATGCGCGAAAGGAATTGCCATCATTGACCCTGGGCCACGTACGCAAGGAAGCGTGGAGGAATGGAAGTTAGTGCTTGCTCAATTAGGATATGTCTTACAAGATGTGAAGCAGATCTTCGTAACACATCATCATCCGGATCATTATGGATTAGCAGGATGGTTCCAATCCGAGGTGGGTTGTCCAGTATATATGTCTCAACGAGCATACGAGGAGTCTTTATTGATGTGGGGCAATGCATCTACTATAAATGAAGACTTAATCCATCATTTAACCCAACATGGATTGTCTCATGCATGGACAGTACAAATGGAACAACATCTATTAGATTTCTTGCCACAGGTATCACCAATGCCTGAAGTTACATGGGTCGAGCATGGTTCATACATCACATTAGGCAAGTACAATTGGTTCATTATTGAGAGTGGTGGTCATGCACCAGGACATCTTTCTCTATACAATAAAGAAGCGGGATTCATGATATGTGGTGACGCTGTGTTACCTCGGATTTCTCCCAATGTTAGTCTTATTCCAGGAAGTGATCCTAATCCATTGTATACGTTTATTACTAGTTTAGAACAATTTAAGAATTATGAAGTCGGTCAAGCTTTTCCAGGACATAGACACCCATTCACATATTTCCATCAACGAATAGGAGAACTGTTACAGCATCATGAAGAGCGCCTATTACGTATTTACAATGAGCTCCTAGAATGCCCACAAAGCGGATTTTCTTTATGTAACATTTTATTTGGACAAGATATATCAATACACCAAATGCGGTTTGCGATGTGTGAAGTGCTTGCACATACACAGGAATTAATACGCCGAGGTAAAATAAAGGCGGTAGACGCTTCTTTAGATGGGAATATTGTCTTCGCTACGTTGGGTTGAAATAAAATGATCCGTTTATAACAAACACCGCACACTTTTAGAAGTGTACGGTGTTTGTTAGGTTCTGGATAAGCTAATAAAGTAATCTTTACAATATGAAGTTATTCAGGAGAACTTCCATCATTTAGAGGATCTGTTTCCGTGGGTTCTACTTCTTTCTCGGCTTGTTTTCGGTGTGCAATACGGCTACTAGCTGCAGCAGCTACTGCACCAACGATATCATCTAAGAATGTATGCACCTGTCCACTGGACTTATCATTTAGTCTATCCAAAATACCAGGTTTTAGTTTATCTACATAACCATAATTCGTAAATCCTATACTTCCATAGACGTTGACAATCGAGAATGCCAATATTTCATCTACGCCGTAAAGACCTTCATCATTTACAAGCATATCCTGCAAGGGTGATAATAGTTTACCTTCCTCTGCCAAAATATCAAGTTGTATCCCGGTTAGAACCGCGTTTTGTACTTCACGTTTACTGAGCACCATCTCGACATTATGGATACATTCTTCCATATTTAGCGCTGGGTAGTATTTCTTCTGCAAGAACAAGACAAGTTCAGCAATTTCGGGGATAGTGACCCCTCTTTGTTGGAGTAACTCATGAGTTGTATCTGATACGACTTTGCTGTTTAGAGCATATGGAATCTTTTCGTTTAGCATAACGGTTCACAACATCCTTTTTAATGTATTTAACTCTTTAATACGTTTTAGAAACGTAAAAAGTAGTTATTATTTTGAGAATAGCTCGTATACATACTAGTACAAACTGTAAAAATTGGTTAGGGAGGTTTAATATTTATGTTGAAAAAAAAGAAAATCAGAAATATTTCTGCGGCTGGATTGATCCTTGTTCCCATCGTATTATCTGGGTGTAGTGGGTTTGGTAATCAATCGATGGAAATCGACCCACCTCCTGCTCAAGTTGAAGTTGACATGCTTCGGGCTGTGAACGGCACTTCTCCACAAGCGCAGAAGGAGAAATTAACGCCCACGTCAACGATTTATTTAGCAGATCAACACGGATTTCTGGTTCCTGTATCTGTGGGACTTCCTCCTACGGATAATAAAGATAACATGCTTCTACGGCAATCGCTTGAGGCTTTAGTCAAGAGTGGCCCTTATGCGACCTACTTACCACAAGGCTTCGCTTCAGTATTACCTGAGGGAACAGAAGTGAAGATGGTCTCCATTGATAAGGAAAGCAAGTTAGCTGTGGTGGAATTTAATAAATCCTTTACAGAATATGATGCCTCAAACGAAAGGAAAATGCTAGAGGCGGTAACTTGGACCTTAACTCAGGATCCTAATGTGGAACAAGTGCAATTCTGGGTAGAAGGCAAGAAAATGACGGAAATGCCACTTAACCATACACCGCTTGATCAGTCACTTGGACGAAGTATGGGCATTAATTTAGAAAAGGGTCATGGTGCTAATTACACGAGATCCAGCTCAGTGACGATGTACTTCGCTTCGGAGTCACCAACAGGCACGTCATATTATGTTCCCGTCACACGGTTGATTGAACCCGGACAAGAAACGGTCCACGCGGCGCTTAGCGAACTTATTCGTGGTCCACAGTCCATGTCAGGGTTAGAACATGTGATGACGGATGGCACTACGATACAGTCCGTTAAAACAGCAAAAGATGGTACAGTGACCGTTTCTTTGATGGAAGATATGTTCGATAAAGGAGAGAAGGTTCCTTCACAACTTCTACAATCTGTTGTATTAACTGTGAGTGAGAATGCTGGTAATCACAAGGTCATTATTCAATTGAATGGTGAAACAAAGGTGATTGGTTCTGATAATCAAAATTACAGTGAACCAGTCTCAAGACCACAATTTATTAACGAGATACCCATATAATGAACCTTCCTACTTCAAAAGATGCTTTTATTGCTGCACTTTGATAAAATAAGGTTGGCAAAATAGGACGCTAATGATGTAGGAGGCAAACAATACATGAGATCAAACGGAAGAAATAACGATCAATTACGAAATATTAACATCACAACAAATGTCAATAAATATGCGGAAGGTTCTGTTTATATAGAAATGGGAGATACTAAGATCCTCTGTACAGCCACGGTGGACGAGAAAGTTCCTCCATTCTTAAAAGGCCAAGGCAAGGGTTGGGTAACAGCAGAGTATTCCATGTTGCCAAGAGCAACACAT
This sequence comes from Paenibacillus sp. CMAA1364, assembly GCF_054373195.1. Lineage (NCBI taxonomy): Bacteria > Bacillati > Bacillota > Bacilli > Caryophanales > Paenibacillaceae > Paenibacillus > Paenibacillus sp. CMAA1364. Next base: position 31,430 of record NZ_JBITNB010000011.1, read on the forward strand.
ACGCGTAATCAACGAGAAGCCAATCGTGGCAAGTTAACGGGTAGAACGATGGAAATACAGCGGTTGATTGGTAGAGCGCTGCGATCTGTTGTGAATCTGAATGCGCTAGGTGAACGAACCATTACACTGGATTGCGATGTGATCCAAGCGGATGGCGGAACAAGAACCACTTCTATTACAGGTTCCTTTATCGCTCTTTGTTTGGCAGTAAATAAGATATCACAACAACATAAATTGCCAGTATTTCCGATTGAGGACTTTTTAGCTTCGGTTAGTGTAGGCGTTGTAGGTGGGCAGACGTTGTTGGATTTGAATTATGAAGAAGACTCCAAGGCTAAGGTAGATATGAATCTTGTGATGACCGGAAAAGGTCAGTTCGTTGAATTGCAAGGAACTGGGGAAGAGAGTCCTTTCTCGCGTCAGGAATTAGATGAAATGCTTCTGATAGGGGAACAAGGTATCAAGGATATCATTACTCGTCAACAAGAAGTGTTAGGCCCAATTGCTCTGATGATCGGTTCAGGTATAGCTGGCAAAGGAGTATAACATGGAACTAGATCAAGATATCATCATTGTTGCGACGAAGAATCAAGGCAAAGTGAAAGAATTCCAGCATGCTTTTGGCCTTCTAGGTAAACAAGTGAAAAGTATGTTTGACTATCCAGATATGCCAGAAGTGATTGAAGACGGACAGACTTTTGCGCAGAATGCTCTTAAAAAGGCCAAAACCGTTGGAGATGCACTTGGATTACCTGTGTTAGCTGATGATTCAGGATTATGTGTGGATGCATTGGATGGAAGACCTGGTGTGTACTCAGCACGTTATGCTGGCGAACATGCTACCGATCAAGAGAATAACGAGAAGTTATTACAAGAACTAGAACGATTGAAACAAGGTGAAGATACAGAACAAACATTATTAAGTGTAGCAAGCTTTAATTGCTCATTGGTATTGTATAATCCATCAACAGGTCAACATGTGGAGACGTCTGGTTCTGTGTCTGGTTGGATCACATCCGATGTGGCAGGTGCTGGCGGATTTGGTTATGACCCCCTCTTCTATGTCTCACAGTTTGAAAAAACGATGGCTGAGTTATCGTTGGAGGAGAAGCAATCGATTAGCCATCGTGGAATCGCCTTGCGAGAGTTAATAGTTAGATTACAGGGTTGAATATAAGGATTGCTGTACAATTATATCAGAAAGAAGACTGCCCTAAAGGGAGTCTTCTTTTTTGTATATTTAACGAATGGACACATGGTACGACCGAAGCCAGTAATTAACTTGTGTTAAATAAGCGAAGAGTTGGGGACCGGACATTAGTTGACCAAACCAAGGTAGATTAGAGGATGCATCCGCGGAGGAGGCGATTTGACGAATCTTGACAGAATCAATTAAGGGCAAAATAGGTGAAGTGGGATCATCTAATATCGTGAGTAATTGTTGTTTTACAGCATGAAGATAATTTGGATTATGTGTTTTGGGATAGGGGCTCTTTTTACGATAGAGAACATCATCAGGGAGTATACCTTCCAGTGATTTGCGTAGGATGCCCTTCTCCCGGTTGCCCGTCATCTTCATATCCCAAGGGATATTCCATACATATTGAATTAACCGATGGTCACAGAATGGAACCCGAACTTCTAGTCCAACACCCATACTCATGCGATCTTTGCGATCTAAAAGCGTTGGCATGAAGCGAGTGATGTTGAGATAAGACATGATGCGCATTTGAGCTTGTCGACCGGTCTCACCATGAAGTCTCGGAACTTCACGTACTGCATCCGCATATCGATCTCCTAAGTATTCTAGCGGCGATATAAATTCTCGTATTTCAGGCGAGAGTAGACTGGATCTCATTTCTGGGGCAACTGCCCACGGGAAAGTTCCTGAATTAAGCATATCATCGCGATGAAACCATGGATATCCTCCGAATATTTCATCTGCTGCTTCTCCGGATATAGCAACTGTCGCTTCTTTTTTAACTTCTTTACAGAATAAATAAAGAGAAGAATCGACATCCGCCATGCCTGGCATGTCACGTGCTTGTGTAGAAGCCTCTAACGCGCCAACTAATTCTGCAGTATCCACCTCGATGTAATGATGAGAGGTTTGAAGTTCATCGACCATACGCTTGATCCAAGGAGCATCAGAACCGGGTTGAAATACATGTGATGTGAAATGCTTATCATTATTTAGATAATCCACAGAGTAAGTGTGTACTTGTCCTTGACCTGTGCGTCGATAGTAATCTACAGCTAGAGCAGTTAAAGCACTTGAATCTAACCCCCCTGATAAAAGTGTACATACTGGAACGTCAGAGATTAACTGCCGTTCTACAGTGTCTTGTAGGAGTTCCTTTACTTGATGTGCGGTGGTATTCTCATCATCTTCATGTGGATGGCTTTCCAGCTTCCAATACGCATAAGATCGAAGCCCATTACGGGAATAAATCATCGCATGCCCCGGACGAAGTTCGTGCATATTGTTATATATGGCATGCCCAGGCGTCCGCGCTGGTCCAATAATGAATATTTCGGCTAATCCTTCACAACCTATAGATGCCTCTACATCTGGATGTTGAAGCAAAGCCTTAGGTTCTGAGCCAAAGACAAACGTACCCTCAATTACGCTGTAAAATAATGGTTTTACACCTACACGGTCTCTTGCGAAGAAGACATGTTGCTGCACACTGTCCCAAATGCCAAATGCAAAGATACCATTCAAACGATCCACACAATCAGGGCCCCACTCCATGTAAGCAACTAACAGAACTTCTGTATCACAGCTAGTTGTGAACGTATATCCACGCTGTTGCAGTTCCCGCGTAAGTTCTGCGGCGTTATATAGCTCACCGTTATAGACAATAGCGTACACATCCTCATTTCGATGTCTGATCATGGGTTGTGCACCATTGCTTGGATCTATGATACTGAGCCTGCGATGTCCAAAGGCACAAGGATTGGATATCCAAGTGCCAGATGCATCAGGACCTCTAGGAGTTAAGGTATCGGTCATACGGAGTAATAATTCTGAATCTTTCGTTAAGTCACGGCCCCACTGAATAAATCCTGTAATTCCGCACATGACGGACCATCCTTTCGTTGTTGTATATTTACGCCTATTCACTTCCCAAAGTGACAGATTGTCGTGGTTAGGACGACAATCCAGCAATTCATACAAATATATGCCGAAGTTAGGCATAAAATGTATGTCTTTTAAGGAAAGCTATAGATGAACATACATGACATGAGTGTCAAAAAAGGAGGAAGTTTGCGATGAACAAACATAAGTATTATGTATCCGTTCATGGAAGAAGTGTATTAATGAATAAGGGTGCAACATCTTATGAATGGGAAATCGAAGCAACATCTGAACAAGCACAGGAAATCGCCCATTTAATGAGGCAGTTAGAGGAAGAAGAACAAGGAGGGTTTATACATCATGTATTTCCATGGCCTGATACACCAGAAGAAGAAATGAATATGGCTTATCAGCATGCACTAGATGATATTTATAAATCGATTTATGATCTATGCTCTGAGTGTACCAGATTACAAATGCGTGAATCTGGAATCAATGCCTTTCTACAATCATACGACGGATAATAACCAAATAATATAACTAATAACCGCCTGCTGATATCACCATAATAATGATTAGGAGGTGATCTGGATGGCGGAGAAATATAAGAAGAACAAAGGCAACAAATACGCTCATAACAACGAGTTTGCAGAAGAAGTAATGGCTAAGAACGCAGCCCAACATGTGGAAGAGAAGATGAACTGGCGTCGTGGTAATAAGTAATAATATTACGAACAAGTATTGTAATTGTAGGTATTAGGAAATTAACAGTTGATTAATTATGAGGGTGCGGTATAATGAATAACGCACCCTTTTCACATGGGTCACCACGTACAATTTCAATTAACATGTCTCAGTAGCTCAGCTGGATAGAGCAACGCCCTTCTAAGGCGTCGGTCGGGGGTTCGAATCCCTCCTGGGACATAGACAAGAAGCTCTCCTATATGGAGGGCTTTTTTTGTGTGTTCGGACGGAGGAGAACTCCAATATTATAGGCTTTGTTTAATAAGCTTTACAATCCACTTTTATCATTGGAAAAATAGTAAATATTTGATAAGATATGATATAGATCTCCTAGACGGGGTCTGTATGTTTATGGAGGGATAATAGATGGTGTTTCTAAATGTTGAAAATGGAAGGAAGAGTCTTCTAACTGGAGGTGAAATCGCTTATGAACCTTAGTATGATCCTTCAAAATTCAAATACACAGTTGGTAAATCAGCTGGTCTTTTTTGACGAAGAGAAGAAGTTCTTCTTGATGCAATACATACCGGATGATCTGAAAGAGAAGAAAAAAGTAGATCAGATTCTTTCTATTTATACAACTTCACTAGAGAGAATCATTTCTGAACAAAACGAAGATTCTTTACATGCTATGGTTCTTATTGGAAGCGAAGTGACTCTGCGTTATGCGGATGATGGTTATGAAGAGAAATATGTGATTGTTTTTCCACATCGAGCAGACCCAAGTAAGAACTGGATTTCATTCTTATCTCCTATCGGATTACAATTATTAATGACTAGAAAAGGTGAAACATACGAATTCGTTGTACCTTCAGGGCATATTGAAGTAATCATACAAGAAGTGAAATACATGAATTATGGTGATTTGGATAGAGCTTAAGCGAATAACATATGAAGGAGAATGAATATGATACAGGTTAAAGAGTTCGTGGATTCAGATAATTCTTATGCGGAGAATAAAGCTAATCAGTTTTTGGCTGGACTGAAAGAAGAGCAAGTGATTAATATTTGTTATGGATCTGTAGTGAAATCAAGTGTATCCAAAACAGAGCGCCAAAGAAGTACTATTCTGATTGTGTACAAAACACAGAATCAGACTGACGCATCCTAAACAGAGTTTTCGTAACTCTTCTTATGTATGCGTTTTCCTGTGGGGGTTCTCACGCACCCTGTGACACAAAGAAAGCCCTCCAAGTTGGAGGGCTTTCTTTACTATGTCCCAGGAGGGATTCGAACCCCCGACCGACGCCTTAGAAGGGCGTTGCTCTATCCAGCTGAGCTACTGAGACTCGAAAAACGACATTAATTAATATATCATGAATAGTTTATGAAATCAAGTGTTTATACTACATAGTGTTTTTTTTGTTTTGTAAGTGGGTATGATATAATTTACAACTAACAGAATTAATCAAGAGAGGAGGGGTACAAATGAACAACATGCATTCCTCTGACAAAGACAATCTCTTTCTATTTCCAAAGACATTGGATTACTATCAGATACAATTAACGGTCATGTTAGAAAGTGAACAATATAAAGAAGCTATGAACTTACTTCGTTTCTTACTGCAATGCCAAGGGCAAGAAGAGAGGCATTTGGATGAGTGGCATGCTTTACTTGAATGGTTAGAGACAGCTTTTCCACAATATATGTCCGATGATGATCATCTGGATTTAACCTCAATAGAACATGAAGGTGAACTGGATGAAGAACACCTAGCTCGGCGTAATGCACAGTTTAAACATGCAGAAGATGCGGATTATGCGAACAAACTGTTGCGTGTTGTGAAAGACGAGGTTTTGTCCGAACAAACGATGCTTGCTTTGGGACAACTGTCCTATCTACAAGGCGAAGACATTGATCTTGAATTAGTGGATTGGCTACAACATAATACACTTCATCCTTTACTCCAATTTCAAGTGCTACAAACACTACATAAGCGTGGTATGCATGGAATGGTTACTTTTACGAGAGGGCAAGAACAGGTAGAAATAGACATTGAAGCTATTCCTATACAAGATAGTGGCTTCCCGGTAAATATACAACAGATTGTAGATCGTGTTGCTGAATATACAGAGATCCAAGAACCGACGCTATACTACTTCGCACAGGAGTTGTGGTTTCAGTTCATCAAGGTAATCTATGGAACCAATGTATATCTATCGATGCTGACCGAAGAGGACTTAGTGATGGATATCTGGGCAGCCGCCCTTCATCAGAATGTGTCGGAGAGCTTGACCGGCAGTCGAAATGAAGAGGATACAAGGGCTATATATGGCATTACAGAAAATTACCGTTTTCAGTTCGAACAAGCCTACCGGGTGCTGAACCAATTTGTGACCGAAGGGGAAGTATAGACTTATAGCACACCGCCATTTTAAATTATAATCATTACATTCCAATTGATTCTAGAACCTTTCCTTGAAAAAAAGTACAATGTTGTTTATACTAAAATGGTTGTTCTGTGCGTGAATTTATGTTATTTAACGAGTGATGGTTGTGTCTTGCTTGTATATGGAACATACTCATCTCTGCGAGAAATATAAGAATGAATGAAGTGTTAGCTTTTGACTTCTTATATTGTAAGATAAAAAAAGCGAATTATTTTTGGAGGGGAAAGCATAAAATGAAAGCAAAATGGGAAAAAATAGAGAAGAACCTTGGGGTTCTTGAAGTTGAAGTAGAAACTGAACGTGTCACTGAGGCGCTAGACAAGGCCTTCACAAAAGTTTCTAAGAAAGCACATGTACCTGGATTCCGTAAAGGTAAAGTGCCACGTTCCGTTTTTGAAGCTCGTTATGGTGTAGAAAGCCTTTATCAAGATGCGATTGACATCTTGCTTCCTGAAGCATACACAGAAGCGGTAGATGAGACTGATATCTTCCCAGTAGATCGTCCAGAGATCGATATTGATCAATTTGCTAAAGGTGAAGTATTTAAGTTCAAAGCTAAAGTTACTGTGAAGCCTGAAGTAACACTTGGTCAATATAAAGGTGTTGAAGTGCCAGTACAAAAAGTTGAAGTAACAGAAGATGAGCTGAATCAGGAATTGGTTCGTTTACAAGGTCGTCATGCTGAGCTAGTTGTTATCGAAGATGGTGCTGCTGAGAATGGCGACATTACAATCATTGATTTTGACGGTTCTGTCGATGGTGTTGCTTTTGAAGGCGGACAAGCCGAAGCTTATTCATTGGAACTAGGAAGTAATTCCTTTATCCCTGGATTTGAAGAACAGGTTGTTGGATTAGCTACGGGTGACCAGAAGGATGTTGAAGTAACATTCCCTGACAGTTATCAAGTGGAGACTCTAGCTGGTAAGCTTGCAGTATTTAAAGTGAAGGTTCACGAAATCAAGCGTAAGCAACTTCCAGAATTGGATGATGAATTCGCTAAGGACGTAAGTGAATTTGAAACATTAGATGAATACAAAGCTGATTTGACGAAGCAATTAGAATCTCGCAAAGAGCAAGAAGCAAAAGGTGTTCGCGAAGGTCTAGTTGTGGATAAAGTTGCTGAATTGGCAGAAGTTGAGATTCCAGAATCTATGATCGATAGTGAAGTTAAGAACATGATGAGCGATTTCGATAATCGTCTTCGTTCACAAGGTATGAATCTTGAAATGTTCTTGAGTTTCTCAGGTCAATCAACAGCTGATCTACAAGAGCAGATGAAGACGGATGCGCAGAAGCGCGTGCGTAACAATCTTGTGCTTGAGCAAGTTGCTAAAGATGAGAAGATTGAAGCTAGCGACGAAGATGTGTCTAATGAATTAGATACATTAGCTGAATCCTACAAACGTTCTGCAGAAGAGTTGAGAAATGTTCTAGAATCTAATGGATCATTGAACAGCCTTCGTGAAGAAATTGCTTTGCGCAAGACCGTCGATTTCTTGTTAGATAACAGCAAAGAAGTTGCTCCTGTGGAAACACAAGAAGCTACTGAAGAAACGCAAGAAGACAAATAAGAATCTAGCATAGTAATGGATAAGGTGCGTGTTTTTACGCGCCTTATTTTTACCTAACGACTACCAAAATTTGGGTAAAACATAAGGTATTTGGGTTTTAATGATGAAATACATATTTTTGCGATTAGTATGGGTAACATATATTGAAAAAATGACATCGTGCTTCTAACATGTTAAAATATTCATGAGAGTTCAAATTGCGTTTTCAAAAGGAAAAGAGGTTGGTTAAATGAGTCTAATACCTATGGTTGTTGAACATACCAGTCGAGGGGAACGTTCTTACGATATTTACTCGAGATTGCTTAAGGATCGCATTATCTTTTTAAGTAATGCTATTGACGATGATGTTGCCAATCTTGTTATAGCACAGTTATTATTTCTAGCTGCTGAAGACCCTGAGAAAGATATTAGTCTTTATATTAACTCACCAGGTGGTTCCGTTACAGCAGGTATGGGTATATACGATACAATGCAATTCATTAAGCCGGATGTGTCTACGATATGTGTAGGAATGGCAGCAAGTATGGGATCTTTACTATTGACTGCAGGAGCCAAAGGAAAGAGATTTGCACTGACGAATAGTGAAGTGATGATACATCAGCCTTTGGGTGGTATTCAAGGTCAAGCATCTGATATTCTAATTCATGCAGATTGGATTATTAAGACTAGAGAAAAGCTTAATCAAATATATATAGAGCGAACCGGTCAATCTCTTGATAAGATTGAGAAGGATACGGATCGTGATTACTTCATGAGTGCCGAAGAAGCTTTGGAATACGGACTTATAGACAAAGTCCTTTCCTCACCGAACAAATCTTAAGGGGTGGTAATATGTTTAAGTTTAATGATGAGAAGGGACAACTGAAATGTTCTTTCTGTGGTAAGACTCAGGAACAAGTACGCAAATTAGTTGCAGGTCCTGGCGTTTATATATGTGATGAATGTATCGAATTGTGTACAGAAATAGTAGAGGAAGAACTAGGTCATGAGGAAGAAGTAGATCTCAAAGATATTCCGAAGCCTAAAGATATTTGTAGCATTCTTGACCAATATATTATTGGGCAAGATCAAGCTAAGAAGTCTTTATCTGTTGCCGTATACAATCATTATAAACGAATCAATACTCAAAGTAAGATTGATGATGTTGAACTTTCTAAGAGTAACATTCTCTTGTTGGGTCCAACAGGTTCTGGGAAGACGCTACTGGCTCAGACGATGGCAAGGATCCTCAATGTTCCTTTTGCTATAGCTGATGCAACTTCTTTGACAGAAGCTGGTTATGTAGGTGAGGATGTTGAGAATATTCTGCTCAAGCTTATACAAGCGGCAGATTATGATGTGGAGAAAGCAGAACGAGGCATTATTTATATCGATGAAATTGATAAAGTAGCTCGTAAATCTGAGAATCCATCCATTACTCGTGATGTATCAGGTGAAGGTGTACAGCAAGCACTTCTGAAGATACTTGAAGGAACTGTTGCATCCGTACCACCACAGGGTGGACGTAAGCATCCTCATCAAGAATTCATTCAAATTGATACTACAAATGTATTGTTCATCTGTGGTGGAGCATTTGACGGATTGGAGCAACTAATTAAACGTCGAATCGGTAAGAAAGTAATCGGATTTAATGCGGGTGCAGAGGCCCAAAAGGACTTGAATCCAGGTCAGTACCTATCTATGGTACTGCCAGAAGATCTATTGAAATTCGGTCTAATACCTGAATTTGTAGGTCGTTTACCTATTATTTCAAGCTTGGAGCCATTGGAAGAGGATACGTTAGTTCGCATTCTGACTGAACCGAAGAATGCATTAACGAAGCAATATCAAAAACTGCTTGAAATGGATAACGTCAACCTTGAATTTGAGCCTACAGCATTGGTAGCCATTGCTAAAGAAGCGATTAAACGCAACACAGGAGCTCGTGGTCTAAGAGCGATTATTGAAGGCATTATGTTAGATATGATGTTTGAAATCCCATCCAGGGAAGATATCGAGAAGTGCGTCATCACAGAGCAGGTCGTAAAGGATAAGATGATTATCCCTGAGTTGAATACCAAGGATAAAAAAGATAATGACGCTAAGAAAGAAGAAGAAAGTGCTTAAACGTTCTTTATACACGACAAGCATGATCTGAATAGATTGCCGAAGTTCCACTTCCAGCTTATACGTGCAGCTATTGACGTTGAGTTGGGGTGGAGTTTTAGCGTTAGAGGGGGATATGTCATGTTTCTAAGAAAAGATACGCGTTCAGTCAAGGTTGGGGATCTCACGATTGGTGGCAATAACGATGTCATTATTCAGAGTATGTGTACAACGAAGACAGCAGATGTAGAAGCCACGGTTGCTGAAATATTAAGGTTAGAAGAAGCAGGTTGCCAAATGGTCCGCGTGACCGTGAATAATGAAGAAGCTGCTGCTGCAATTAAGGAAATTAAGAAACAAATTCATATCCCGTTGGTAGCAGATATCCATTTCGATTATAGATTGGCACTAGCAGCTATTGAGAACGGAATTGATAAAGTTCGGATTAATCCAGGTAATATTGGTCGGCGTAGCAAAGTAGAAGAGGTCGTTAAAGCTTGTAAGGCACGTGGCATTCCTATTCGTATTGGGGTTAATGCAGGTTCACTTGAGAATCATTTGCTTGAGAAATATGGTTATCCAACACCCGATGCAATGGTGGAAAGTGCACTCTTTCATATAGGTATTCTAGAAGAATTAGACTTCCATGACATTATCGTTTCACTCAAAGCGTCTGATGTTCCTATGGCACTTGAGGCTTATCGTAAAGCGGCTGAAGTTATTCCATATCCATTGCACTTAGGTATCACAGAAGCTGGAACATTATTCTCAGGAACGATTAAGAGTTCCGCTGGTATTGGAGCCCTTCTGTCTATGGGCATCGGGAATACGTTGCGAATCTCCCTTAGTGCTGACCCTGTTGAAGAAGTTAAGGTAGCACGTGAGATATTGAAATCATTTGGGCTAATATCGAATGCCCCAACACTAATCTCATGTCCAACTTGTGGACGATTAGATATCGACTTATTTTCTATTGCAAATGAAGTAGAAGAATATATTTCTAACTTAAAGGTACCGATTAAAGTATCTGTTCTTGGTTGTGCTGTGAATGGGCCGGGAGAAGCTAGAGAAGCTGATATTGGAATTGCTGGTGCACGTGGAGAAGGAATGCTCTTTCGTTATGGAGAGATGATTCGTAAGGTGCCTGAGGCAGAGTTAGTGAATGAATTGAAGAAAGAAATTGACCATATTGTTGAAGTGTATGAAGCTACTGGAGAAATACCAGGTCGCAATCATCAACATTTATAATAACGAGATAACATGATTTAATAGTAGCACCTCTTAGAAATGACTTGGTAGATCCTTAGGGAAATCCAATGCCATGGTAAGGGGTGTTTTTTGTATCCTCACACGGTAATAGGACCGGGTCCTATACCATTCTATGCGCTATCATTTTTACCAGTAAATTTCACGGATGAGTTTATTGGGTGTGGAAAGGGCTATACTACCAAGTATTAGACAAATGGCAGTTATAGAAATGGGAGGACAACTATGAATGTAAGTATGATTATTATGGTGATTAATCTGTTTTTTGGTGTTGTCATTGGAATGTACTTTCTCAATTTGTTGCGAGGGCAGAAGTCTAATCGTACATCCATTGATAGAGAATCAAGGAAAGAGCTTGATAAGTTAAGAAGAATGCGATCCATATCGCTCACCAAGCCACTCTCGGAGAAGACAAGACCCCAATCAATGGATGATATTGTAGGGCAGAAAGATGGATTACGAGCGTTAAAAGCGGCATTATGTAGTGCTAATCCTCAGCATGTCATTATTTATGGGCCACCAGGTGTAGGGAAAACCGCTGCCGCACGAGTTGTATTACAGGAGGCGAAGAAGAATCCCCATTCACCTTTTAAGAATGAAGCGAAGTTTACTGAAATAGATGCTACAACGGCTCGTTTCGATGAAAGGGGAATAGCGGACCCCTTAATTGGATCTGTTCATGATCCGATTTACCAAGGGGCAGGTTCCATGGGAGTTGCCGGCATTCCGCAACCTAAACCGGGGGCTGTCACTAAAGCACATGGAGGCATTCTATTTATTGATGAGATTGGGGAGTTGCATTCCATTCAATTAAATAAGCTATTAAAGGTGCTTGAAGATCGCAAGGTTATCTTAGAGAGTGCATATTATAACTCTGAGGACAATAATACACCTGCATATATTCATGATATTTTCCAACATGGGTTACCTGCTGATTTCCGCCTCGTTGGTGCGACAACTCGTTCTGCGCAAGAGATACCAGCGGCGCTTCGATCGAGATGTATGGAAATATACTTTAGACCGTTGTTGCCTGAGGAGATCGGAATCATTACCGAAGATGCTATTCAAAAAATAGGCTTCAAACCATGCCCTGCTGCTGTAGAAGTGGTGAAGCAATATGCGACGAATGGTAGAGAAGCTGTGAATATCGTCCAGCTTGCAGTTGGATTAGCGTTGACGGAGAAGAGAGATGAGTTGTCTGCATCTGATGTGGAGTGGGTAGCGAATAGCAGCCAGCTCCAACCACGTTCAGAGCGTAAAATACCAACAATTCCTCAGATTGGGGTAGTGAATGGACTCGCAGTATACGGATCCAACATAGGCGCAATACTTGAGATTGAAGTGACAGCCACGGCTTGTACAAAAGGGAAAGGGCAGATTCATGTAACGGGTGTAGTAGAGGAAGAAGAAATTGGGAGTGGATCTCGTACGATTCGGCGAAAGAGTATGGCCAAGGGCTCATTGGATAATGTTCTCACCGTTCTTCGTCTATTAGGTATTGATACCAGTAGATATCATCTGCACATTAACTTTCCAGGAGGTAATCCAATCGATGGGCCATCTGCTGGAATTGCGATGGCAACGGCCATCTTGTCTGCAGTCAAACGCATACCCATTGATCATACCATCGCTATGACAGGTGAGATTAGTATTCATGGTAAAGTTAAACCTATCGGAGGAGTTATAGCCAAAGTCGAAGCTGCCTTTCAGGCGGGGGCGACAACCGTTATTATACCGAAAGACAATTGGCAGAGCCTGTTTGCGGACCTTAAAGGATTAAATGTAATACCGGTTGAGTCTATTCAGGAAGTGTTTCATTATGTGTTTGGTAAGGAAATAGCGAATCATTTGTATGAAACGATGGTATCCGAGGTGACGGATGTATTCCCAGGTTTATCAAGTTCACTCCTACAAGCAAATTCAGTGACACCAAGCGCTATTACTGATTCCAACCACTATTAGTAGCGAGTCCATATTGGTGTTTCACAACCTTTTTTGTTAAAGTATATAGAAGTATAAGTGTAAAGAGAGCAACTGGAGGTGCGAAAGCGATGGGGTCGATCAAAACGAAAGGTCGTCTTTTTCCTTTGCTGCCGTTAAGAGGGCTTCTTGTCTACCCAAGCATGGTTCTACATCTTGATGTGGGTCGTGAGAAATCGGTCAAAGCACTGGAAAAAGCGATGATAGAAGATAATTTAATACTCCTTTGTTCTCAATCTGAAGTGAACATTGAGGAGCCAACACAAGAAGATATATTTCGTGTTGGGACGGTAGCTAAAATAAGACAGATGTTGAAATTGCCGAATGGTACTATCCGTGTTCTTGTAGAAGGAATGGAACGTGCGGAAATTCTAGAATATACAGATCATGAGGAGTATTACGAAGTGTATGCCCGTGAGCTACCTGAGGTAGAGATTGATGATCCTTCCATGGATGCTTTAATGCGCACCGTTCTTAATCAATTTGAGAATTATATAAATTTGTCGCAGAAAGTTACACCAGAAACACTAGCGGCTGTCTCCGATATTGAGGAAGCAGGACGATTAACCGATGTGATTACAAGTCATCTGACTTTGAAGATTAAAGATAAACAAGAGATATTAGAAACAATCGATGTTCGAGAACGGATGGAGAAACTTCTTGATATCCTTAATAATGAACGTGAAGTACTTGAATTGGAACGAAAGATAGGTCAACGTGTAAAGAAACAAATGGAGAAAACACAAAAGGAATATTATCTTCGAGAACAAATGAAGGCTATACAAAAGGAATTAGGGGAGAAAGAAGGTCGAGCTAACGAAGTTGATGAGCTTCGCGAGCAGATGGAGGGAAGAGATCTCCCTGACCAGGTAAAGGAAAAGATCGATAAAGAGATCAGTCGTCTTGAAAAGATGCCTACAAGCTCAGCTGAGGGTGGCGTTATCCGTAATTATGTAGAATGGTTATTAAGTCTACCATGGGATCATGTGACGGAATACGATTTGGATCTCCAAAGAGCAGAAGATATTCTGAATGAAGATCACTATGGCTTGGAGAAGCCCAAGGAACGTGTGTTGGAATACTTGGCTGTGCAGAAGCTTGTACAACAAATGAAAGGACCCATTCTATGTCTTGTTGGTCCGCCCGGTGTTGGTAAGACATCACTAGCAAGGTCGATAGCTAGATCGTTAGATAGGGAATTTGTACGTATATCACTTGGTGGCGTCCGCGATGAAGCGGAGATTCGTGGACACCGCCGTACGTATGTAGGAGCAATGCCTGGTCGCATCATTCAGGGAATGAAGACAGCAGGATCGATGAATCCGGTGTTTCTATTAGATGAGATCGACAAGATGGCATCTGATTTCAGGGGAGATCCCTCATCTGCATTACTGGAGGTACTTGATCCAGAGCAAAATAATACATTCAGTGATCATTTCATCGAGGTTCCTTTTGACTTATCCAAAGTTATGTTTGTGACCACAGCCAATGCTATTCATAATATTCCAAGACCGCTGTTGGATCGAATGGAAATACTCCATATACCAGGTTATACCGAACTTGAGAAACTTCAAATTGCTAATCGTTATTTGTTACCGAAGCAAAAACGTGAGCATGGATTGGAGATAGAACAACTCCAGGTAGAGCACGAAGCCCTACTAAAGATCATTCGTGAATATACGCGAGAGTCAGGCGTTCGTAATCTAGAACAACAAATCGCTTCACTTTGTCGTAAGGCGGCGAAAAGGATTGTTGCGCATGAACAATCACATATTGTGTTAACACCTAATGATATTAAAGAGAATCTTGGTGTTGCTAAATTTCGTTACGGTGTTGCAGATCTTGAGGATCAAATAGGAACAGTGACAGGGCTTGCTTGGACGGAGGTCGGTGGAGAAACATTAATGATTGAAGTGACAGTTGTGCCTGGTTCAGGTAAACTAATACTAACAGGTCAATTGGGTGATGTGATGAAGGAGTCGGCACAGGCGGCCTTTAGCTACACTCGCTCTCAATCCGAAGTCTTAGGAATCGATGCACACTTTCATGAGAAGAATGATATTCATATCCATATTCCCGAAGGTGCCATTCCCAAAGATGGCCCGTCGGCAGGGATAACAATTGCTACGGCATTAATCTCGGCATTGACTAAAAGGTATGTCTCCAAGGATATTGCGATGACAGGTGAGATTACACTGCGTGGACGTGTTCTTCCTATTGGAGGTTTGAAAGAAAAGTCACTAGCTGCGCATCGTGCAGGCTATAAGAAAATTTTGCTCCCAAAAGATAATGAACGGGATTTAAGTGAGATTCCGGACAGCATAAAGAATGAAGTGGAATTTGTACCTGTTTCTCATATGGATCAGGTTCTGCAACATGCGCTTGTGGAACATTAGGGAGTGCATTAGAGAGGGATTATAATTATGAAAGTAACCAAATCAGAGTTTGTGATTGGTGCCGTTGGACCTGCTCAATATCCAGAGGACGGTTTGCCAGAGATTGCTCTGGCAGGAAGATCGAATGTTGGTAAGTCATCTTTAATAAACAAAATGATAAATCGTAAGAATCTTGCTAGAACAAGCTCAACACCTGGCAAGACCCAGCAATTAAATTATTATGTTGTGAATGATGATTTGTATTTAGTGGACTTTCCTGGATATGGGTTTGCTAAAGTATCTAAAACGCAGCGATCAGCATGGGGAAATATGATCGAGAATTATTTGTTGGAGAGAGAGACGTTAAAGTTATTATTACTCGTCGTAGATTTACGACATCCTCCTTCCAAAGACGATATGATTATGTATGATTGGGTATCGCATTATGATATTCCTGTATGTGTAGTAGCAACAAAAGCAGATAAGATTCCACGTAGTCGTTGGGCTAAGCAGATTAAACAAACGAAACAATGTTTAGGTCTTAGAATTGATCATCCGCTCGTATTATTCTCGTCTGAGACGGGACTAGGAAAAGACGAGTTGTGGGGTATCATCAAAGCGAATATGAGAGCCACTGAGGATGATATCGTTGAGATGTCACACGAAGCCGAATAAGCATATACTTGTTAACAAATAACCACGGTGTTCCGTGGTTATTTGTTTTTTCTTTATCCCATACAATAATACAAGGCTATTGAAGTGATATGGGGGGTGTTGTGATTGCGAGGAAAAGGGAAAAGGGATATATTATTCTCTTGTTTGTTGGTATTATTAGTGGGGAGTCTGTTCTATCAGAGTTATCAATTGGTTAAGCCTGATGTTGCGAAAAGTGATTCTTCACAAATGTTATTTGAGGTTGTTCATTTTCAAATTCAAATTATGAACTCTTCATTAAGTGACGCAATCCAGGCAAATAATACAAAAGAATTAGATCGCGTGAAATTAACTGCCTATTCAGCAAAATTTGGACATGAACGATTGGTTAACGCCTTCGGTAAGGATAATTTAGAGGAATTGTCAGCGATCTCTGAATTCGTTAATATGATAACAGGTTGGCAAATTGGGGGAGAACGTCCAATCAGTCAAGATGAACGTGAAATCTTACTTACATTTGCGTCCAAATTCAGTGAGGTCGTTCCCATATTTGGTATACTTGTGAATAATAAGAATGAAATAGATGATGTTCAAGGCAAACAATTGAACAAACTAAATGAACAATTGCTGGAGCTATTATCGAAGTAAGTATCTTCAATGACGATAGGTTCATAAACATGTCAATTTATCGTAATAGTGACTTGAATGAATGTGATATAATTAACATTATCGAAATTAAAATTCATTCATGTATTGATTTATATAAAATCTGGGGAATATCTAAATTAGTTGAGGTAGGTGACTTCATATATGCATATCGTCGTTGTAGGGTTAAATTACCGAACAGCGCCTGTAGAGGTGAGAGAGAAATTCGCATTTACAGATCAGGATTTGCCGGATGCTTTGCATCAATTAAAACGAACCAAGACCGTGCTAGAAGGGGTTATTGTTGCAACTTGTAATCGCACAGAGATCTATGTGGTCGTCGATCGACTACATATGTGTGGTTATTTCATTCGTGGTTTCATAGAACAGTGGTTTGGTATTCCTCGTGAAGAGTTCACGCAACATATATATATCTATGAAGATGAACAGGCGTTAGCTCATTTGTTCCGTGTGACGTGTAGTCTAGACTCCATGGTTCTTGGAGAGACGCAGATACTAGGTCAAGTACGCAATGCATTTCTAGTGTCACAGTGCAATCAGGCAACAGGTATGTGGTTCAACACGCTCTTCAAGCAGGCCGTCACCTTGGGTAAAAGGGTTCATTCAGAGACGAATATCGGTGAAAGTGCTGTTTCCATCAGCTATGCGGCTGTTGAGTTAGGCAAACGGATATTTGGATTGTTTACTAATAAGAAGGTGTTAATTCTTGGTGCGGGTAAGATGAGCGAACTAACTGTGAAACATCTATATTCCAACGGGGCAGCTGAAGTGATCGTTGCGAATCGAACATTTGCACGTGCAGAGGAACTAGCTCGGAGATTTAACGGCACACCGTGCACCTTGCAAGCGGCGATCGAGCGATTGGATGAAGTAGATATCCTAATTAGCTCTACAGGGGCGGAGAATTATATATTAAATGCTAATCAAGTGAAATATAGTATGAAACGAAGACAATCTCGCCCATTATTTATTATTGATATTGCAGTGCCACGAGATATAGACCCTAGCATAGGTGATATTGATAACGTCTTTTTATATGATATCGACGATTTAGAAGGTATTGTTCAAAGTAATCTAGAGATGCGACGTGTGGAGGCGGATAAGATTGAAATAATGATCGAGGAAGAAATGTTGATTTTTAATCAATGGCTAAAAACACTTGGGGTTAGACCGGTTATTCGTGCACTACAGGAAAAGTCCAATATCATCCATGAAGAAACGATGGAAAGTTTATTTAATAAATTACCTGACCTGGATGCACATCAAAGAAAAGTTATTCGTCGCCATACCAAAAGTATCATAAATCAAATGTTACATGATCCTATCAACAGAATAAAGGAAATGACTGGTGAGAAGAATGGAGAAGAATCCCTGGACGTTTTCACACAGATTTTTGGTTTGGAGAATCAGCTGAATAACCGAACAGATGATGATTTGATGGTTATGCCAAAGAATCCCTTAAAGGGGACAGGCAGTTCTTCATCTTCGGAGAACAGATCAACTCTTAAGGTATCTTTGATGCCGGCTAGCCGATAAAGGTGGGTGAGAGATGATGATGTTATTAAATGGGATCTATGATGTTAGTTTATATATTTATGCTCTGAGCCTTTTGTTCCTGTTCTCTGATTGTATTCGACGCAATCTTAGATCGAAATGGATAGGAACGGGGCTTCTTGTAGTTGTATTTATTGTTCAATTCACATTTCTAGGAATTCGAATGTGGAAGGAACGTATGATTCCAGTGTTTACCTTGTATGATTTCTTATTGATGTTAGGGTTCATACTGGTGGTTGCGTCATTACTCCTGTCTTTATTGAAGAAGTCTGAGTTCGCAGTGTTATTGTTAAGTGTGATCGGATTTTGTATCCTTGTCCTTAATTATTTCTTATTTGATCTAAGTGCTGATCCCATGATGCATTGGCAAGGTGTACACCGATTGTTAGTATTCCATGTCATATTGGCAAATCTAAGTGTCGTCGCCTTTACAGTTGCGGCTGTGTTTGCTTCGATGTATCTATTTTTGCATAAGAAATTAAAAGACAAGAAGTGGAATGATACAGTTAGACGATTACCGAGCCTTGAAATGATGGATAAGTACTCTTATTACGGTGTAATATCGGGGTTACCACTACTGTGTATATCTATGATTGTAGCTGTTCTTTCCATTATCTCAAAAGGAAGGATGGAACTGCTCTTAGATTTCAAAGTGGTGACCACCTTCATAGGATTTGGCATTTATATATTGTATTTAATGAAAAGAAGTTCTAAGAAAAACTCAGGTGCAGTCATTTCCATTTGGGCATTGATTGGTTATATTATGATCTTCATCAATCTAATGCTAAATTCATGGTCTAAATTTCATTGGTGGTCAGGAGTGTGAGCTCACTATGTCAGGGTTCATCCATATGCTACTAGCTTGTGAAGATCGCAAATGCCTCGTTGTTGGAGGCGGTACGATCGCACAGAGGAAGGCTAGACTACTTCTTGACGCGCAAGCAAATGTAACCATCATTAGCCCTTCGCTTACGCAAGCGTTATTGGCTTGGCATCAAGATGGGTTAATTCAATGGGAGCAAAGAGATTTCGTTGAAGGTGATACTTCAGGATATTGGATTGTGTATGCGGCTACCAATAATGAAATTATTAATAAGAATATAGCAGACGAAGCACACCAAAATGATATTCCCGTTAATCTAGTGAGTGATGCAGAACAGGGTTCATTTATTCATCCAGCAGTTGTGAAGCGAGGAAGATTGACGATAGCTGTATCAACTTTAGGAGCAAGTCCAGGTATGGCTACTAGTATAAGTAATACGTTAGCTGCGCAATATGGTGTGGAATATGAGGCATATTTCGATGTCATATATCGCATTCGTTCTGCCATTAAGAATAGTGTTGTATCCCTTGAACGGCGGGGGAGATTGTTGAAGAGATTAGCGGAACTGCATATTCTTGACGATATTCGTCAGGGCACTTATATCGAATGGAGCAAAGAGGAAATACAGATATGGATTAGTCAGAATGAGGAGGAATAAGCTATGCGGACGATTACGGTGGGTAGCAGACAAAGCGCACTCGCTTTAACACAAACAGGTCAAGTTATTGAAGCTTTACAGAAACTTAATAATGAGCATGGGTTTGATTTTGAATTCACTGTGAAGAAGATTATAACCAAAGGGGATCGTATTCTCGACGTTACACTTTCAAAAGTAGGTGGTAAAGGTTTATTCGTAAAGGAAATTGAAGAAGCCATGCTCAACTTAGAGATTGATATGGCTGTGCATAGTATGAAAGACATGCCTTCAGAGTTGCCGGAGGGATTAATGAATGGAGCTGTACCTACACGTGTCGATGCTCGTGACTGTCTGATCTCCTTGAATGGGATGAGCATTGATGAATTGCCTTTAGGAGCGAAAGTAGGTACAAGTAGCTTGAGACGTTCAAGTCAACTCAAGGCATATCGTCCTGATCTTCAGTTGGAGCCGATACGAGGAAATATTGATTCGAGAATTCGCAAGCTTGAAGCGGGTGAATTTCAGGCCATTATTCTTGCGGTTGCTGGACTAGAACGTATGGCGTGGGAAGATCGCATTACATCTTATATCCCAGTAGAACTTTGTCTACCAGCTGTTGGTCAAGGAGCGTTAGGCATTCAGTGCCGTGTTAATGATAAGGAACTTCGGGAACTTCTAGACTTATATAATGATACAGACACATCAATGACCGTAGCGGCAGAGCGTAAATTTCTAGGTGTATTGAACGGTGGGTGTCAGGTACCGATTGGTGCTCATGCGATATGGATTGAAGATCCTTCTCAACCTAATTCCAAAGTTATACAATTGACGGGTATGGTTGGTACGCCTGAAGGTGATGTGATTCTAAAAGAAACATGTATTGGTAAAGACCCTAACAAGTTAGGCCTTGAAGTAGCGAACAAGTTGATTGCACAAGGCGCAGAGAATATATTGGCTCAAGTAAGGGGATGATTGTATGACAAGCGCAGCTGGAAAAGTATATTTAGTAGGAGCTGGACCGGGAGATGCCGGGTTAATTACGGTCAAAGGCTTACAATGTATAAAAAAGTCAGACGTCGTTGTATATGATCGTTTGGCAAATCCACGATTACTACAATCGATGAGACCGGGTGCTACAAAGGTATACGTTGGGAAACTTCCAGATCGCCATACCATGAAACAAGAAGACATTAATCAGCTATTAGTAGACCTTGCATTGGAAGGCAAAACGGTAACTAGATTGAAGGGCGGTGACCCTACTATTTTTGGCCGTGTGAGTGAAGAGGCGGCGTTGTTACGGGACAATGGCATTCGATATGAGATTGTTCCTGGGATTACGTCTGCTATCAGTGTACCTGCATATGCAGGAATTCCGGTCACCCATCGAGAACTAGCCTCTTCCTTATCCATTATTACTGGACATGAAAGTCCTGATAAGCTGGATCTCGTGATTCAATGGGATAAGTTAGCGAATGCAACGGGAACACTCATCTTCATGATGGGTGTTGCCAAAATTGGTTATATTAGCGAACAATTGATAATACATGGTCGACTACCAAGCACACCTGTAGCTCTGGTCCGTTGGGGAACACGTGCAGAGCAAGAGACATTGACAGGAACACTTGCCGATATTGCGGACAAAGTGAAAAAGGCGAATTTTCAAGCACCAGCTGTTATCGTTGTAGGTGATGTGGTATCGCAACGAGAAACATTAATGTGGGCTGAAGATATGCCTCTTTTTGGAAAGCGGATTT
The DNA here is from genome assembly GCF_054373195.1 of Paenibacillus sp. CMAA1364. Classification (NCBI taxonomy): domain Bacteria; kingdom Bacillati; phylum Bacillota; class Bacilli; order Caryophanales; family Paenibacillaceae; genus Paenibacillus; species Paenibacillus sp. CMAA1364. The sequence continues at coordinate 53,012 of NZ_JBITNB010000011.1, forward strand.
TAGTGACACGTGCACGTTCGCAATCTAGCGAGTTGGCTAATAGAATTGAGGAACTTGGTGGTGAACCGTACGAATTCCCAGTGATAAACATGGTGAAACCAACCGATCCTCAGGAAATACATGATTTGCAGTTATCGTTCGCTGAATTGGAAGCATATGACTGGGTATTTTTCACTAGTGTAAATGGCGTGGAATTTTTCTTTCAACATTTGAAAGAACAAGGACGAGATATAAGATCGTTATTTGGTGCAAAGGTGGTAGCTGTTGGTCCAGCTACGGCAGAAGCTTTGATTCACCGGGGCATCATACCAGAACACTTGCCTGAAGTGTACCAAGCTGAGGGAATGGTGGAGATGTTCGGAGATCAGTTACAACCAGGTCAGAAGGTTCTGTTACCGCGGGGAGATAAAGGTAGGAAGTGGCTTCCTGAGAAGTTAACGGAAATAGGCCTTGAAGTAACTGACACCGTTACATATCATACCGTCATAACAGAAGATGATGATATCGAATTGTTAAGAATGTTCGAAGAAGATCGCATTCATGCCATTACATTCACCAGTTCATCAACAGTGAGCAATCTCTTAACCATCGTGAAACGGATGGGGATTCAAGACCCAATCAAACAATTGAAAGGTGTTAAGACCTTCTGTATAGGAGAGATCACAGCAAATACCGCTAAATCTGAAGGGTTAAGTGTGGGTATGATTGCAGAAGAAGCGACTATAGACAGTCTTGTTCAATCGCTCTGCCAATGGAATGCAGTGAAGGATTGAGTTCACTCTTTTGTGAAGGAAGACTATGCTCAAAACGAAGTCTATGCTTTCGAGGTGAGTTTTTTCGAAGACTTTCATGAAGACTATGCCCAAAACGAAGTCTATGCTTTCGAGGTAAGTTTTTTCGAAGACTTTCATGAAGTCTATGCTCAAAAAATTTTAGGAGGGTTATCAACAACAATGAATTTTCCAATCGTGAGGCATCGACGGTTACGTCAATCTGCGGGAATACGCAGTATGGTAAGAGAGACTGTATTACATGTAGAAGATCTAATTCAACCCATTTTTGTTACATACGGTGTGGGGATTAAACAAGAAATCAGTTCGATGCCTGGTGTGTATCATTTCTCATTAGACATGTTAAAGGATGAAGTGGATACGATTGCTACCTTAGGGATACCAGCAGTGTTATTATTTGGGATTCCAGAAACAAAGGATAGTATTGGATCATCAGGATTTGCAAAAGATGGCATCGTTCAAGAGGCGACACGTCTTATTAAAGAATGGTATCCAGACTTGTTGGTTGTAGCAGATACTTGTTTATGTGAGTTTACAGATCATGGGCACTGTGGGATGGTACATACCTTTGAACGTGATGGTCATATTCATGGCGATGTTCTCAATGATGAATCACTAGATTTGCTTGTTCAGACGGCAGTATCTCAAGCTGAAGCAGGTGCGGATATCATTGCACCATCGAATATGATGGATGGGTTTGTAGGTGCAATCCGTCAAGGTCTTGATGAGGCAGGATTTCAGAATATACCTATTATGTCCTATTCAGTTAAGTATGCTTCCGCTTTCTATGGTCCATTCCGAGAAGCTGCAGACTCTGCCCCTCAATTTGGTGATCGCAAGACATATCAAATGGATCCGGCAAACGCACGTGAAGCGCTTAGAGAAGCGGAGGCAGATGTTCTTGAAGGTGCTGACATGCTTATGGTGAAACCAGCATTAGCTTATTTAGATATTATACGTATGTTGAAGGATCGATTCGATCTTCCTTTGGTTGCATATAACGTTAGTGGTGAATATGCGATGGTTAAAGCAGCTGCACAACAAGGATGGATTAACGAGAAAGTCATTGTTCTAGAAATGCTTACGGGAATGAAGCGTGCAGGCGCAGATATTATCATTACTTATTTTGCGAAGGACATCGCAGGTTGGTTAGCACAATAATACAACGACAGGAGTGTTGAAGGATGACTCAGTTCTTAGGAAGACGCAGTGAAGAAGCTTCTAAATCTGCTTTTGAAGAAGCGAAACAATATTTACCTGGTGGGGTCAATAGTCCAGTCCGTGCATTTAAAGGGGTTGGATTAACTCCGGTTTATGTTGAGCGTGGAGAAGGATCTCGTGTGTATGATATTGATGGTAATTCATTTATTGATTATATATGTTCGTGGGGCCCATTGATTATGGGACATGCCCATCCAGAGGTAGTATCAGCTATACGAGAAACAGCTTTGCATGGCACGAGTTTTGGTGCACCAACTTTAATTGAGACTGAGATGGCGAAGTTGGTCTGCGAGCGAGTTCCATCCATAGATGTTGTACGAATGGTGAATTCTGGGACAGAAGCAACCATGAGTGCTATTCGTCTAGCACGTGGGGTTACAGGTAGATCCAAAATTGTGAAGTTCGAAGGTTCATACCATGGGCATGCAGATAGCCTATTGATCAAAGCTGGTTCTGGTGTCGCAACTTTAGGTCTGCCTGATAGTCCTGGAGTTCCTGAAGCTGTTGCGATGAATACAATTACGGTTCCATACAACGATCTTGAATCAGTTAGGGTAGCATTTGAACGTTTTGGGGAAGAGATTGCATGTATCATTGTTGAGCCTATCGCTGGAAATATGGGTGTTGTTCCCCCATGCCCAGGGTTTCTGCAAGGATTACGTGATGTGACGAACCAATATGGAAGCTTACTTATTTTTGATGAAGTGATGACGGGATTCCGCGTAGATCTGAACTGCGCGCAAGGATTATACGGAATAACACCCGATCTAACGTGCCTAGGTAAAATTATCGGTGGTGGTCTTCCTGTAGGTGCCTATGGGGGTAAACGTGAAATTATGGAGCAGGTATCTCCTGCTGGACCTATATATCAAGCAGGAACATTAAGTGGGAATCCATTGGCTATGGCAGCTGGATACACGACACTTAAGTTGCTCACTCCACAAGTCTACAACCAACTAGAAGAACGTGCGGCACGACTGCAAGCGGGATTAGAGCGTAACGCTCAAGAGCTGGGAGTTCCAGTAACGATCAACCGTGTCGGTTCCATGGTATGTCCATTCTTTACGAGTGAACAGGTGATCAATTTCGATACAGCGAAGAGTAGCGATTCCGATTTATTCCGTCGGTATTTCGGCGAATTGCTTCATCGGGGTGTGAGTGTAGCGCCGTCACAGTACGAGGGAATGTTCGTATCTGCTGCACATACAATGGAAGACATTGATTATAGTATTGAGGCTAATTATCAAGCACTTAAAAGTCTATGAGTTACAACGGTAACTGGAGCCGCCGTGGAGAGTGGTTGGAACTTAACGCGAGCAAGGATGTCTCCCGCTCAGACAATCGTGAAATGCAAACGCTAGAGTGGTTATTGAATGTTGTAGGCATGCCTGAGAAATTGTTGCGCCGTCTTCAGCATGAGAAGGGCATTCAATGGCATGGAGATAAGCTGAGAATAGCAATATTTCCATCTCGGGCTCTAGGTATTGAATCCAAATGGCAGGAGCTTCATGTCCTATATGAGGATGATTTCTGTTTGGTCGTTCATAAGCCAGCTGGGATGACTATACATCCGGATGGGCGACCTGACGAGGTGACATTGGATCACTTGGTAGCTTTCCACTATGAGAGTAAAGGTGAAGATGTAGCTGTTAGGCATATTCATCGATTGGATAAGGATACGTCTGGACCGGTCCTATATGCTAAGAATGAATGGGCACAATTGAAGTTAGATGAAGACATGCGTTTGAAACAAATGGAGAGAAAGTATATCGCCTTCGTGGAAGGAACGGTTTCTCCAACGCTTATGATGATCGATCTGCCTATAGGAAAAGATCGCCATCATGCTCAGCGTCGACGTATATCACCTACGGGGCAAGAGGCACGTACACGCGTACGCGTTGGTGAGGTCTACCGAGGAAGTAGCCTTATTTATCTGGAATTGGAAACGGGCCGTACTCACCAAATACGTGTCCATTTAAGTTATGCAGGGCATCCCTTGTTAGGAGATATTCTTTATGGAGGAAGTCATCAACTTTTTGCAAGACAAGCACTTCACGGGGAAAGACTTTGCTTTACACATCCACTGACAGGTGAATATTTGGAGATTGCAGATCCGTGGCCTGACGATATGATTGCGTTACGAACGAATCTTCGAAATGAAGCGGGAGGATTGATCTAAAAAGAGGCATGCGTTCTAATTTGATGCATATAGATAAAGTGAGTTAAAAATAATCGGCTCATGCCGTGAGTTTACTCATGGTTAGAATATGCTAAAAAGGAGGACGTTACCTGTGTTTGATCAGTCCTACGGTCTGCGCTTTGATGTTTACGAACGCATTCAATTGTCAGAAGAAGTTGTCGGTATTTCTGAACTTGAAGAGGTTGAACTGTTACCGTATATCCAGGTGATTAACCAAGAGGAGCAAGCATTACTCCGAGGTCACTTATTGCTAACAGGGATTTACAGAGGCGAGCGAGAAGAGGAAGGTACACAACGACTGGAGCATTATATTCCAGTTGAAATAACTGTACCACTTCACCGTATCTCGTCCTTTAATGAGATCGCAGTTGAAATTGAGAATTTTGATATCGATTTATTAAGTCAGAGAAGCCTTAATATTACTGGCGTGTTATCTTTGAAGGGAATTGAATCGCCGGAAGTCAATAATCCATCGTGGAACGCTGAGGATTTCACGGTTGTACATGCTCCTGATTGGCCTTCTTTTCAAGATACCCCATCTTATCTACGCGATGAGGAGTTGTCGAATGCTGTATTAGAAGATCATCCTGAGGGCTCCTTGCTACATATGGATGAGGAAGCTCTTGCACGAATGAATGAGCATTCCAATGTATGGGCAATAGAATCTGAAGACCATGTGGGGCAGACTTCGTCAACCCTCAACAGTGTTACAGATCATTCTAGTGTGATGCAAACGCATGAAGAAACTTCTTTACATGGATCTGATAGTGCGCTGACGGAAGAGAACTCACTCCTAACCAGTGAAAGCGTAGATTCGGATCAATCGGAGATCAATGATGGGAAAGCAGAGATGAAAGTTGGTTTTGGCAGTAAAAGAGAGCCATCATCACCTCAACAAGATCACATTGGTTTATCGAGCATATTGAAGTCTAGTCGGGCGAGATCTTTAAAGGATCTAGAAAACCAGGCCATTGAGGAACAACTTATTGCCCAAGAGGCGAATAAAGAGCAGGAACGAAGTGAGGAAGTAGAATGGAAAAGTCTCTTTCTTGGAGGATCATCAGAAAGAACACCTTTCAGTAAACTTAGACTTTGTATTGTACAGAAACAAGAAACCATTGATCTGATTGCAGATCGATATGAAATGAGTCCTAGGGAGATTTTGTTATATAATCGTTTAGCTGATCAGACGATTGAAGAAGGTCAGATTCTTTATATCCCTTAACGAAATATATAATGATTTCATAAACAAAGGAACGATCTCAGTTGTAGTGATTCGCTACAACTGAGATCGTTCCTTTGTCGTATAAGATGTTGACTATGTGTTATAAGAACGCTATTATTAAGACATAATATTGACAATCAACTGTGAATGGGAAGAGTGGTTGATATGCCCTCCAGAGAGCGGAATTGCACTGCTGAAAGATTCCGTAGGATGCATTCAATTGCAGTCACCCTTGAGTTGCCTATTTGAGTCTATCAGGGAAATCTCCGATGATTAGAATGTGGCCGGCTGCAGCCGTTATCTGTATGAGTGTCGTGATTTGTTTGATATGCAGGTTAATTAGTTATAATTAGCGAAATATCTACTTACACGAAACAAAGGTGGTACCGCGAAAGAGTAACCTTTCGTCCTTTGAGGACTTAGGGTTTTTTCTGATGTTTATGGAAGTTCTCGATAATGTAATGGAGGTTTAATACAATGACTGACAATGAGATGAAGACAACAACCGAAATGCCAACAACGTACGACCCTAAATCTACGGAAACGAAATGGTATAAATATTGGTTAGAAGGTGAATTCTTCAAAGCAGGTCAACGACCTGATGCCAAGCCGTATACCATTGTTATTCCACCACCAAATGTGACGGGAATGCTTCATATCGGTCATGCGATGGATTTCACGTTGCAAGATATTCTGATTCGTACGAAGAGAATGCAGGGGTATGATGCGCTATGGCTTCCTGGAACAGATCATGCAGGGATAGCTACACAGACCAAAGTCGAGCAGAAGCTTCGTGCGCAAGGTTTAACCCGTTACGATCTAGGTCGTGAAAAGTTCCTGGAGCAAGTATGGGAATGGAAGGATCAATATGCGACTACTATCCATGATCAATGGGCGAAGATGGGGTTGTCCCTTGACTATTCAAGAGAAAGATTCACTTTGGATGAGGGTCTATCTAAATCCGTGAAGGAAGTCTTTGTGAAGCTCTATGAGAAAGGGCTCATTTATCGTGGCAAGTATATTATTAACTGGGATCCAGTTGCACGCACAGCGTTATCTGATATTGAAGTAGAACATAAAGAAGTACAAGGCCATCTATACCACTTATCTTATCCCCTAAAGGATGGAAGTGGAAGGATTGTTGTAGCAACTACACGTCCTGAAACGATGCTTGGGGATTCTGCTATCGCAGTACATCCTAAGGATGAGCGTTATAAACATATGATTGGTCAAATGGTGTTGCTTCCAATCGTGAATCGGGAAATACCGATTATTGCGGATGAATATGTAGATAGAGAATTTGGTAGTGGTGCAGTCAAGATCACTCCAGCACATGATCCAAATGACTTCGAAATGGGTCTGCGTCATGAGTTAGAACAGATTATTGTTATGGACGATACAGGTACTATGAATCACTTAGCAGGAAAGTATGAAGGAATGGATCGTAGCGATTGTCGCAAACAAATTGTTAAAGACTTACAAGAACAAGGTGTCCTCATTCTGATTGAAGATCATGTTCATCAGGTTGGACATAGTGAGCGTACTGGTGCTGTTGTAGAGCCTTATCTATCAACACAATGGTTTGTTAAGATGAAGCCATTGGCTGAACGTGCGATTGAAGTACAAAAAGCTGGAGAAGGCGTCAACTTTGTTCCAGATCGATTCGAGAAGATTTATTTGCATTGGATTGAGAATGTACGTGACTGGTGTATATCTAGACAGTTATGGTGGGGCCATCGCATTCCAGCGTGGTATTGTGAATCGTGTGGAGAACTACATGTTTCTAAGGATGATGTAGTTGTGTGCGCTAAGTGTGGGAGCAAAGAACTTCAACAAGATAATGATGTTCTGGATACTTGGTTTAGTTCAGCACTATGGCCTTTCTCAACGCTTGGTTGGCCTGATGAAGATGCAGAGGATATGAAACGTTTCTATTCAACTGATGTACTCGTGACTGGTTACGATATTATCTACTTCTGGGTAGCACGCATGATATTTACAGCACTGGAATTTACGGATCAGATTCCGTTCAAGGATGTATTGTTACATGGTCTAGTTCGAGATTCAGATGGTCACAAAATGTCTAAGTCATTAGGTAATGGTGTGGACCCATTAGAAGTTATTGAAAAGTATGGTGCAGATGCTATGCGTTATATGATTTCTACAGGCAGTACACCGGGTCAAGATTTACGTTTCCGATGGGAGCGTGTGGAACAATCACGTAATTTCGCTAATAAAATATGGAATGCTTCTCGATTTGCTCTTATGAATCTAGAAGGGTTCACATTTGAAGATATTGATATCAGCGGTGATTTACAAACACCAGATCGATGGATTCTCCATCGTCTTAATGAGACTTCACGAGATATAACACGTCTAATCGATGGGTATGAATTTGGAGAGACAGGCAGACTGCTATATAACTTTATTTGGGATGATCTATGCGACTGGTACATTGAGTTCGCTAAGCTATCATTCTGGGGTGAAGATGAAGTAGCTAAGAAGAACACACAATCTGTACTCGCTTATGTTCTTGATCGTACACTAAGATTGATACATCCATTTATGCCTTTTATTACAGAAGAGATCTGGCAGCACCTTCCACATGAGGGGAATACGATCACATTAGCTGCGTGGCCTAAGGCTGATTCTAGCTTCGAGAATATTGGGGCAGTCAATGAAATGAATATGTTGATGGATATCATCCGTACCGTTCGTAATATCAGAGCGGAAGTGAACGTTCCTATGAGTAAGAAAATTGAACTGGTAATTAAAGCTGGGGACAACGCTGTTCTTGATATTGTGAAAAATAACGATCAATACATTAAACGTTTCTGTAATACTTCTAATTTTGAAGTAGACGTGAATATTACAGCTCCAGATAAATCAGTAACTGCTGTTGTAACAGGTGCAGAACTATACTTACCTTTAGCGGGGTTGATTGATATTGCGCAAGAAATTGGACGTCTTGAAAAAGAAGTACAAGCTTTAAATGCAGAAGTTGAGCGAGTGGAGAAGAAGCTAGGTAATCAGGGCTTTGTTGCGAAGGCTCCGGCAAAAGTAATTGAAGAAGAAACGGCAAAAATGACAGACTATGCGAATAAGCGTAGCAAAGTATTAGCAAGAATTGAAGAATTACGAGCATAAATCAGATATTAAATATGGTATAGATTTGAGGGTGAACGGTATGAGAGATGATCAGCTAAAAGGTTCGATTGAACCTTTTACAACGTATCATGAGGCAGTCCATTGGATTAATGGTTTGATACCTTTTGGTATTAGACCAGGGTTGTCACGTATGGAATTGATGATGGAACAACTTGGACGGCCGGAGAGACGCCTCAAATTCATTCATGTAGCGGGTACGAATGGTAAAGGATCTACATGTGCCTTTTTAACAAAGGTATTGTTGCAATCTGGTTATTCTGTAGGAACGTTCACATCACCATATATCACTAAATTCACGAACCGATTTCAATATAATGGGGAAGACATTCCTGAAGAGACCCTACTGGCGCTTACTAATACGATAAGACCCGTGGTAGAGAATATCGCAGGAACGGAGCAAGGTTCACCAACGATGTTTGAAGTATCTACGGCTATTGCCATTCTATATTTTGCAAAGGTCTGTGTCCCTGATATTGTCGTATGGGAGACGGGGCTTGGGGGAAGACTGGATGTAACCAATATTGTTACACCCGTCGTTTCTGTAATTACGAATGTTGGGCTTGATCATACAGATGTTCTAGGCGATACGATTTCACTTATTGCAGCAGAAAAGGCGGGTATTATTAAGCCAGGTGTTCCTGTCGTTAGTTGTGCTAAACAACCAGAAGTTGTGGATATTATTAAGGCAACGGCAGAAAGAAATAATACAACGTTGTATCTTGCTGGTGAGCGATTTACGTATCAACGAACAGCCATGAATGATAAAGTTCAGTCTCTACATTTTGCGGGACCTTTTCGTGCCTTGGATATTGAGATTGGTCTAAAAGGTGAGCATCAGATTATGAATGCTGCAGGTGCGATGATGGTGCTAGAAATACTTCGTCAATATATGGCTTTTGTCATGGATGATGAAGATATTCTTCAAGGATTCAAGGATACTCAGTGGGCAGGACGATTAGAGGAAGTTACGACTTCGCCTAGAATTATCGTTGATGGTGCACATAACCCGGAGGGTGCTGAGAGTCTAGCTAACAGTATTCCTCAACATTATAAATACCAATCATTAAATTTGATGATAGGGATGCTGGAGAATAAGCATCATGAATCATACTTGAAGCATATACTTCCTTTAGTGGATACACTTATTATTACAGAACCTGACTTTCGTAAGAAGATGGATGCCTATAAGTTATTTGAGATTGTAGAGCGTTTAAAAGCCGATTATGCTAAACCTACTTTGCAGATCATTGTAGAAGCAGATTGGAAAATAGCATTAGAAAATTTAAAGTTACGGACGGAAAAGGAGGATCTTGGGGTGGTATCTGGTACATTATATTTAATTGCCGACGTGCGAGGATCTCTCTTGAATCAATCCGATTCTGAAAAAGGTTGGTGAATAACAGTTGAATACATCAGAACATATTCATTTTATAGGTATTGGTGGTTACGGAATGAGTGCCATCGCAAGAGTGATGTTAGAAATGGGCTTTACGGTGACTGGCTCAGACATGGTTTCTCAAGAATTGACGGTAAAGTTAGCTGCTAAGGGAGCTAAGATTTATATTGGGCATACAGCAGAACAAGTACATGGTGCTGATGTCGTAGTATACTCAAGCGCTCTATCCAAAGATAATGTAGAAGTTGTAGAAGCTGAGAACCTCAACATTCCTGTGTTACATCGATCTCAAATGCTTGCTCGGCTTCTAAATGAGCGTAAAGGTGTAGCTGTAGCAGGGGCGCATGGGAAGACGACGACTTCATCTATGATTGCCTTAGTTATGGAGAGATGTGGCATTGATCCTACCTATATTATTGGTGGAGAAATAATGAATGTGGGAACGAATGCGAAGGCTGGTCAAGGTGAGCACGTAGTTGCGGAAGCAGACGAGAGTGATGGTTCCTTTTTACAATACCATCCTTGGCTTGGGGTAGTCACTAATATTGAAGCGGATCATTTGGAGAACTATAATAGTGACTTTGAGGAATTAAAGACAGCATATATCCAATTTCTGAACCAAATCAGAGAAGACGGGACAGCTATTATTTGTGCGGATGATATGAATATCCAATCGATATTACCACATCTAAAAGGATCGATTACTACGTATGGCGTCAAGACAGAATCAGATTATATGGCAAGTGAGATTGTGCTTGGAGATCGACAAGTCTCATATATGATAAGCCATAAAGGAGAACAGCTTGGAGTTGTTAAGTTATCTGTTCCGGGTCTCTATAATGTATATAATTCAATGGCAACCATTATCACTTGTCTGAAATCTGGCATACCATTTCAATCTATCGTACAAGAAATTGTGGCATTCAGTGGAGCCAAACGCAGATTTCAAGTATTGGGTGAAGAGAACGATATTCTGATTATTGATGATTATGCTCATCATCCTACCGAGATTGAAGCTACAATTAGTGCGGCGAAGGCAACGGGCAAACGAATTGTGGCGGTATTCCAACCCCAACGTTACTCGAGAACATTCTTTCTCTTAGATGCCTTTAGTCGTGCATTTAGCGAGGCAGATGAAGTGATTATAACAGACATTTACTCGCCCGCAGGTGAGAAAGAAATTGAAGGGATCAATTCCTCGAGACTAGTTGATCTTATCGTACAGAATAGTAATGCCTCAGCAAGATATATTCAGACGAAGGAAATGGTATTAGAAGACCTTCGGAATCGAATGGCACCTGGGGATGTTATTCTAACTATGGGGGCTGGCGATATCTGGAAGGTTGGCGTCGAACTTGCGAAAGATATGAAGAAAGATTAATGGTGAAATCTTCGAAGGAAGATCATAATATAAATACACGCGCTATTCCCTTGGAATAGCGCGTGTATTTATATATAACAAAGTGGAATTATAATCTTTCGATTTTAACTTGGAACGTCGTTGGTCCTTGTTCAATATACTCCCAAGTGAATTGACCTGAATGCATCGATTCGAACTGAAAACGCAGTGGCTTCGGATCATGATCATTAATTAATAGCATCGCTTCCGATGGTTGAAGATTATTGAAGGTTTCGAAGATCACCTTGTGTTTCAAATGTGGTGGATATTCAGTAGCATTGACTGTTGCAGCAAATTGACTCATGTAATATTCGCCTCCTAAAGGGATAGTTTCTTACTAATTGTTATTATAAAGTAGGGGATGATTGGACTTAGTGAGTCCAATCACATACATGGATTAACGTGTCTAATAGATGATATTAATGCCCTCCACTACAATTCCCACCACATCCGCATCCACCCTTTTTAAGTTCATTGTGTTCAGGAAGTCTATTTAATTCCACAGTCTTGGTGAAATACTGACTTACTAAACTATGAAGTTGACTGAACTCGCGTTGTGCAAATAGAAATTGTCGGATCACATCATCCTTATACATTTCACCCTCTTCTTCTTCGAATGCTTGGACTTCTACCTCGGTGATCTCTATTCCTTGCATTTTCTTTTGATCTATGATCTGATGCAATGCTAAATAATGTTCGTATTTCTCGATCGCTTGGTCATTCTCTGCGAAACAGTCAATCATTTTTCTTAATTCCTGATAAGCATCTTGCTGTAATAATGAAGAACATAGTTCTTCCATTTTCTCTACAATAGGCTTTTTATCTAGTGTGTTGATCATACATATATCCTCCTCTATATCAAATGGATAAACTTTTGTACTTCAAATATGAATATATTAACAACACCTACTCTACATACTGTAACAGGCAGACATTGTGACTGGTCGCACAAATCAAATGTCATATCCGTGTATTTTTCGCACACTGACAATGAATAGCTTATCCATATTGAACATATCTTTCTGAAATCTATCATATATCTATATCATAGAAGATGAGACAAGGTGAGGTGTTCATAGTGAGTAAAGGACGGATGACATTTCGATTTGATGAAATGGATTGGAATACAAAGCGGAGTGACAAAGAGACGACACAAGATAATGATGTAAAGAGTGAAAACCATCCGGAAATAAAGGATAAGACACAACAAACGGAATATCCTAAACTAACCGTTGTTCCCGAACCTATGGATGGTTGGGGAGATCCATTCAGCAGGAATGATCATTGGAGTGAACTGAAGATGAATACACATCGCAGGGATACTGTACGTGATGATGAACATGATGATCTCCCCTTAGAAGATGCTGATTATACAGAATATAGAAAGAATCGACCAACATCATTGTGGAAAATATTCGGCACGGTCACCGCAGCGGTAGTCACCGGAGCATTATTCGGTTTTGTCGTGTTATCTTTTATTGATCCTACGGGTGTTATTTCTAAGGATGTTCTTCCAACAAAGGATAAAGAAGTCGTTGCTGTTACCAATATGGCACCTGTTTCAACTGATGTATCAGTAGCCATGATACCAGTAACCATTGAACCGCAAACCTATTATATGCTGCAATATGGTGTGTTTAGTGATATTAAGCGAGTAGAAATAGCTAAGAAAGAGCTTGAACAGTTCGGTTTAGCGGCTGGTGATGATCCAGATCAGGAGAATCGCGTATATGCAGGAATATCCACAGATCGGGAACAAGCTAAATTGTTAAGTAATCAGTTAAAGACCCAGGGTGTAGAACTCTATGTACGCGAAATACCACTGTTGGCTGTTCGTGAAGTTGCTTTTGCAGGTAGTGTTGACATGGTAGAAGATTATTACGATGTTAGTGCAAAGTTGATTTCGTCTTTAAGTAACCAATCAGCATCCTTACTTGGTATGGAACGTCCGATTCCTCTAAGTAATAGTGAGACCGTAGCTTTGACAGAATTACATCGATTATGGACAGAATCCATGAAGACCTTCAAGACAGGACTGAACACAGAAGCATTGGCGAAGGTTAAACAGATGGAACTATCTATGAACAGCGCTTTGTCTTCGGTTGCTGAGTATAACAAGAACACATCAAAAGGTCACTTGTGGGAAATTCAATCATTCATGATGCAATATATGATGGGTCAGAAACAAGTTCTTCAATTAATGATAAAGAGTTGAATTGATTAAAAATCCGACAAGGAAGCTGGTAATACATCCCTTGTCGGATTTTTGTTTGTGTTGAAGTAGAATTAACCGTATAATAATATGAGTGTCAAAAAATGGCGAGGAAGATATGAATGAAGAGAAACGTAGGAATGCTGATATTGTTTCTTGTGCTCGGCTGGCTCGTAGGGGCTTTACTAGCTCAAGCGCTGGAACCTATTGAAAGCCTATCCTTTATGACTAAATCAACCGTTATAAAGTGGTCACCACAAGCCGATCTCGATATCATTAGTTATGATTTCACGATACGACTAAAGGTATGTTTGCTTAGTTTGTTCAGTGTTATTATCTCTATATGGCTGTATCGGAAGCTATAATCGGGGTGAAGGGGAAATTCAATTGACATCGAAACATTCACATATGGTTATACTTGCATCTACATCCCCCCGTCGACATGAACTCCTCTCGATCTTACGTATTCCATACGAAATTCGGGCAAGTCATGCAGATGAGAATACACCTGAGCATTGGACACCTAGGGAGATCGTTGAAGGCCTGGCTCATCGAAAAGCGGAAGCTGTATACCAATCCATAGCAAGCTATACTCAACCAGGTATTATTGTAGGTAGTGATACCATTGTTGTGCTAGGAGACAAGGTGCTTGGCAAACCAAACAATGACCAGGATGCTTATCATATGTTATTATCACTTCAGGGTACAACACATCAGGTATATACTGGCGTGGCTTGTATTGATGTGTTAACTGGAAGAACATTGATCAACCATAAAGTCACTTCTGTCACGATGAAGTCCTTATCACATCGTACAATTTCCGCTTATGTTCATAGTGGCGAACCTCAAGATAAAGCTGGGTCTTATGCAATACAAGGACTTGGAGCGACGTTCATTGATCACATAGAAGGATGTTATTTTAATGTTGTAGGGTTACCATTGTCTCTTCTAAGCGAAATGTTATCTGAGTTGGGACTGGAAGTGCTATGATTTTTTGAGGTGTTTGAAATGTTAGAAAGAAGGGGAATACAATGGAGTCGCAAGCCATGTTATTACGCGACCTCCCCCATGGAGAACGACCACGAGAACGCATGATGAATTATGGGGCGGAGGCTTTAAGTCACGCTGAATTATTAGCTATCCTATTACGTACGGGATCCCATCAAGAATCTGCGATTCATTTAGCCCAACGGATTATGAAACAAGTAGGAAGTATTCGTAATCTTGTGGATCTTAGTATTAGTGAACTCACACAAATTAAAGGCATTGGAAATGCAAAAGCAGTCCAACTTAAAGCTGCAATTGAATTGGGACAAAGACTGTCAAGGGCTCGAATGAGTGATGTCGTTACGATCCGTAGCCCTCGTGATGCAGTAGATCTACTTAGTGAACAACTAAGATATCTGCAAAAGGAACATTTTGTCTGTTTATTTCTGAACACAAAAAATCATGTCATTATGCAAGAAACGCTTTCGATGGGGAGTCTAAATGCTGCCATCGTTCATCCGCGCGAGGTGTTTCGGGCTGCAATCAAATGTAGTAGCGCATCCATTGTATGTGCACATAACCATCCTAGTGGTGATCCTACACCTAGTCCTGAAGATATATCATTGACTTCTCGTTTAGTAGAAGCAGGTCATATCATTGGGATTGAGGTGCTAGATCATGTTGTGATTGGTGATGGCAATTTCGTTAGTTTGAAAGAACAAGGTTTAATGTAATATACTTGTTGAGATGGACATAGAAAGGGAGTTTACAACATGTTTGGAGGCTTTACGAAAGACCTAGGAATTGATTTGGGAACAGCTAATACACTTGTGTATGTGCGTGGTAAGGGAGTTGTTGTTAGAGAACCTTCTGTAGTTGCCATTAGATTAGATACTAAAACAATTGAGGCTGTTGGTGAATCCGCTAAGAGAATGATTGGAAGAACACCAGGCAATATCCAAGCGATCCGACCAATGAAAGATGGCGTAATTGCTGACTTTGATATTACAGCTACAATGATTAAATATTTCATTAAGCAAGCACAGAAGCCTCGTTCGATATTTCAAAGACATCCTAATGTCATGGTATGTGTTCCATCCGGAATTACTGCTGTGGAACAACGTGCTGTTGAGGATGCAACGAAGCAAGCAGGGGCTAGAGAAGCATTTATTATCGAAGAACCATTTGCAGCCGCTATTGGTGCTGATCTTCCGGTATGGGAGCCGACAGGTAGTATGGTCGTAGATATTGGTGGCGGTACTACGGAAGTGGCAGTCATCTCTCTTGGTGGAATTGTAACGAGTCGTTCAGTTCGCGTTGCTGGAGATGATATGGATGAATCCATTATGCAATATATCAAACGTCAATATAACTTGATGATTGGTGAACGGACATCTGAACAAATGAAGATAGATATCGGTTCGGCACAAGCGTTAGATCAAGTTGAAACGATGGAAATACGTGGTCGAGATTTAGTCACGGGTTTACCGAAGACCATCACGATTACTTCAGATGAAATTAGTGAGGCACTGGGAGATACAGTCAATTCTATTATTGAAGCTGTGAAGGTTACGCTAGAGAAGTGTCCACCAGAACTTGCAGCAGATATTATGGATCGTGGAATTGTATTGACTGGCGGTGGGGCTCTTCTACGTAATTTGGACAAGTTACTAGCACAAGAGACAGGAATGCCTGTGATTGTTGCAGAGAATCCGTTGGATTGTGTAGCGATCGGCACGGGCAAAGCTTTAGATAATATTCATTTGTTCAAGTCTCTTTCTAGATCCAAAAGATAGACGGATCATCGGAGCTAACCCTGATGTGGGAGAGAAATAAGCAATGTTAGAGGGTGTTGAAACTGTTTAAATTGCTTTCAAATAAGAGATTATTTGTTATATTGATAGGACTTGTTATGTTTATCACTCTTATGGGGTTTACAATAGGTTCAAGGACTTCGTTGTCTTGGCCTGAGAAATTCGTAAGAGACACGGTTGGTTTTGCACAGAACGTATTTTATAAGCCCGCTGGCTATATAGCGGGCTTGTTTGGAGATATCGGCAATATGAAAGGTATCTATAAGGAGAACGAAGAGTTAAAGATTGCACTAGCCCAGTATACGCGTGAGAAAGCACGATTTAACTTTATGGAAGCAGAGAATAAGAGACTTCAAGTCGCACTTAATTTCACCGAGATGCAAAGAGAGAAAAATAATTATGAGTTCCATATCGCACAGGTTGTTAGCGTCAATCCGGATACGAATAACAGGTCGTTAGTCATAGATATCGGTGAACGCGATGGTGTGAAGGTGAATATGACAGTCACTTCTGTAGAAGGGCTTGTCGGTGTGGTAAGTCAAGTGAGCAACTTTACTTCAACAGTGAAACTGATCACGACGATGGATGTTAAGGATCCTAATACAAATGCTATAGCTGCAACAGCACTTAACAAACAGGATAAGACATTTGGTATTATTGAGAGTTATGATCAGAAGAGCGGAACTTTACGAATGAGTGGTATTAAAGAGGATGACCCGATACAAGAAGAAGATACCATAGTTACTTCGGGGAGTGGTGGTCTCTATCCACAAGGTGTGATCGTGGGTACTGTGGATAGCATCCAAGTGGGTGAAATGGGACTATTAAGGACAGCTACAATTATTCCTTCAGCAAGCTTCGTTGATTGGAAGCAATTATTTGTAGTGTTTACACCGGAGGTTCTAGAATAGTGATGATGCGTAGATCCGTTCTGTTATTGTTGTTATTCGTCCTCTTTATTCTCGAAGGAACTGTGGTGCCCTGGCTTATTCCCGGGGCGTGGCAATCCAGAATTGTGCCCAATTTAGTATACGTCGTCATTCTGTTCGTATCCGTATATCATCATCGACATACAGCATTAGTTCTAGGTATTGTGTTTGGCATGTTGCATGATATTGTCTTCTATGGACAGATTATGGGTACATATTCATTTGCAATGGGCTTCTCCGCCTATTTCATGGGATTCGTATTTCAAATTCCAAGAGCTTCGATGCCTATCATGATGACCATTATTCTTTTAGGTAGTTTACTATTAGATAGCACACTGTTTGGAATATACTCGTTATTTCAATTGAATCATACAACGTATGATTGGGCATTAATTCATCATATTCTTCCTAACGTGTTTATTCATTTTGTATTCGGGTTGATCATTTATGTTCCTTTACGATCTCAACTAGAACAAATAAATAAATTTAGCCAAAAGAAAAACGTTTCTTAGTCTAAATACGACAAATTAAGGATCAAAGCAGGAACTTGGGACTCACGGGACGAAATGAAAGAAGAGTGGGAGGGACAGGTTATGACTGTGAAATCCAATCATGTCACGATTAAGGGAATTAAGGATGGCCTGGTATTCCTTCTGGATGCTAACTGTGATTTCGAAGATTTACTGACTGAGCTTCGCTATAAATTGGAGTACAGTCATACGAATATTTTAGCAGGCCCTATTATACATGTAGATATTAAACTAGGTTCAAGAGTTGTGACTGAGGACCAGAAGAATCATATACTTGAAATTATGAAACAAAAGGGTAATCTATTAGTGCGTTCAGTAGAATCAGAATATAAGCCTGAAGAAAGCACAGGTAGTGATATTACAACCATTTGTGGAATTGTGCGATCTGGTCAGACGCTTCAACATCAAGGGAACTTGTTATTTCTAGGCGATGTCAATCCTGGTGGTTCTGTGACATGTACAGGTGATATTTATATTCTTGGCGCGTTGCGTGGTATGGCACATGCCGGTATAGAAGGTAATAAAGATGCCATCATTGCAGCATCCTACTTTGCACCAACACAGTTAAGAATATCTGATATGATTAGTAGACCGCCTGACGAGTGGGACACATGGGAGACGACGAATGAATTTGCCTATATACAAGAAGGTGTCATGAAAATTGACAAAATGAGTAACATCGTTCGTTTGGGTAGAGATTTCAAGATGTTTAAGGGGGTGTAGTTCATGGGAGAGGCTATTGTCATTACTTCTGGAAAAGGTGGCGTGGGGAAAACAACCACTACAGCAAATATCGGAACTGCTCTCGCTCTGCTTGGCAAAAAGGTCTGCTTGGTGGATACCGACATCGGACTTCGTAATTTAGATGTTGTTATGGGACTTGAGAATCGGATTATCTATGATCTAATCGATGTAGCAGAAGGACGTTGTCGTTTAGGTCAAGCACTTGTGAAAGATAAACGCTTTGATGAGTTATATATGCTTCCAGCTGCGCAGACCAAAGACAAGGATGCGATTAGACCAGAGCAAGTAAGGGATATCATCCTAGAGCTTAAGAAAGAGTATGACTATGTCATTATTGATTGCCCTGCGGGTATTGAGCAAGGATTCAAGAATGCAATCGCTGGCGCAGACAGAGCGATTGTAGTTACGACTCCAGAGAATGCTGCAGTACGTGATGCAGACCGAATTATTGGTCTGTTGGAATCTTCAAATATTAAAGCACCTATGTTAGTTGTGAATCGAATACGACCTGCGATGATGAAGAACGGTGACATGCTTGAGATTGAAGATATTCTACAAGTATTGAATATCGATTTGATTGGAATCGTACCAGATGATGAATATGTCATCAAGGCGGCTAACAATGGGGAGCCTACGGTCATGAATCCTGAATCCAAAGCAGCGATTGGATATCGCAATATCGCTCGTCGTATTCTTGGTGACACGGTACCCTTAATGCAAATGGATAATAAGCCAGGTGCATTCAAACGATTTAAGAATTTTCTTGGAATGGGATAATGGATTCGGAGCTTGTTAGGACTGTCTTTAAAAGCTGCAAGTTTAGCTTTTTAGGACAGTCTTTTTGCTTATAAAAGAATTGCTCATAGTAACCTTTCCTAACGTCTGTTCTAAATCAATGGACATCCCTCATAAAATAGGTGTTAAAAGAGCCTCGTAAGGGGGATGTTTATGAATAAGAAGTCATTATCAACGGATGAACGCGATCCTGAGTTGCTGTGGAAGAAGGAACGTCATCACTGGAACGAGCAATATCAAGGGGGGCAGAAGACCTCATTCATAGCTAGTCTGCTCTCTAGGATTGTAATGAGTAGTGTGTTGTTTGGTATGATCGTGCTAGTCTATCGTTCAGATCAAGCTTGGGCAGTTCGTGTTCAACATTATATTTCCCAATCATTGCATAAAGAGATGGATTTCCAAGCAGCTGAATCATGGTATGTCTCTCATTTTGGTGATGTACCTACAATCATTCCCATATTTAAAGATCATCAAGAAGACCCTATGAAAGTCATTGCAAGATTATCTTTGATTCCCCCATTGCACGGAACAGTAACTACCTTATTTACGACTGATCATACAGGGATTGAGATTACGCCATTTCCAGATTCAGATTCAAAGGCATCGCCTAAGGTTAAAAGCATAGCAAAAGGACGCATCATAGAAGTGAAGAATATAGCCAACATGGGTAAAGTGTTAACGATTCAACATGTTGGTGGACTGGTAGCTATATACGGACATATGGATACATCGCTGAAAGTGAATGATTGGGTTCTGGCTGGAGACAGTCTAGGGTGGCTATCATCTGATACGGATTCATCTTTTTCAACGTTATTCTTTGCATTGAAACAAGGTGATATATATGTTGATCCCGTTGAAGTGATGTCCATTGATTAATATTCGTGGGGTTACGTTGGAGCTCCACCCATTGTTTGTGATTGTAATGTTATTATCCATTGTGACGGGTAACTTTATCGAGTTAATTACACTCTTTGTTATCGTGCTTATTCATGAGATGGGACATTTGACTGCTGCTGTACTATTGGGTATTAAGGTTCTTTCTGTAAAGTTATTGCCATTTGGTGGCGTAGTGACAATGGAAGAACACGGTAAACTGACCGCATTGAAGGAGATTGTAATTGCTGTTGCAGGTCCACTTCAAAATGCTATTATGGTAACCATTGGAATGGTAATGATCACGCTATGGGGTGAGGATGAGTATATTTCTTATATTATTCAAGGAAATATCATTATTGGACTATTCAATTTACTTCCTATACCTCCATTAGATGGTGGTAAAATCATCCAGTCACTATTCAGCCGTTATATTCCTTATTATAGAATGTTATTGTGGTCGGCAAGGATCAGTATAATAAGTAGTGTGGGGGTTGTCATCTACGCATGCCTGCCTCTTATGAAGGGAGAAGGAGTAATCCAACTTAATCTTCTGATCATCGGTATATTTCTTTTCTATTCCAATCTGACGGATTATCGAAATATCCCTTATCGCTTTATGCGGTTTCTGATGAATAGAGGACCAATATATGCTAAATACATTATGATGAGTGAACACGCACAACCTATTATTACAGATTCAACGAAACATTTAGTCCCCATTTTGCGTCTATTTAAGAGAGAGAAGTATCATTTAATCTATATCATGGATGAATTAGGAATTCCCATTGCGGTTTTACCTGAACAACGCCTAATAGAGGCGTATTTCTCTTCTGAGCGTCATGTTTGATAGTAGAACGTAATGAATTAAATGATATTCAATAAAATATATTAGAGATTTCATGTATACGATGTATGAAATGTCTTCTAGCAGAGGTGAAGCCATGAAACAGATGATCGTTAACTGTGAATCGAAATTCACACAGATGGCTCTCATAGAGGAAGGTAAGCTTGTAGAGTTTGCGACGGAACGTAGTCAGGGTGAGAGCTTGGTAGGAAGCTTTTATAAAGGTCGCGTCGTAAATGTATTACCAGGTATGCAAGCTGCTTTTGTAGATATTGGTCATAAAAAAAATGCCTTTCTTTATGTTGATGATGTGCTACACCCCCATCTTGATAAACAGCCGAAGGTAAAACCTTCAATAGAAGAATTATTAATTGTCGGACAAGAAGTTGTTGTCCAAGTGATGAAAGAATCGCTTCGAGGTAAAGGACCACGCGTAACGACCCACTATTCACTCCCAGGACGCTTTATTGTCTATATGCCATTGGCAGACTATGTAGCTGTATCGAAGAAGATCCAACAAGAAAGTGAACGAACTAGACTCAAATTCGTTAGTGAACAGTTACGCTTTCGCGGAGAAGGGATTATTGTCAGAACAGTTTCGCAAGATGAGAGTAAAGATGCCATCACAGACGATCTAGAATTGTTGCGAGAACAATGGCAACATATCCAGGAGAAAGCTGAACGAGTCATGACGCCAACCTTGCTCCATCGTGATTTAAGTATTATACAGCGTCAAATCCGAGATGTATTAAACCCGTTGGAAGACGAACTCATCATTAATAATGTTATAGAAGCAGATGAAGCGGAGAAGTACATGGATGACATGAGTAACGGTGTTCATTTACCTGTAAAGTTATTCCGATCCTCAGAATCGATCTTTAAAGCACATGGTGTTATTGAACAATTAGACAAGGATCTATCTCGTCGTGTTTCACTTGAGAGTGGTGGTACCATTGTATGGGATCATACAGAAGCGCTAACGGTGATAGACGTGAACACAAGCAGATATACAGGTGGACACAACTTAGAGGATACGGTAACCTTAACCAACCTACAGGCAGCCAAGGAAATTGCTAGGTTGATCCGTCTAAGGGACGTTGGAGGAATCATTGTGATCGACTTTATTGATATGGAGTTGGAAGAACATCGGCAGGATGTGCAAGAGGCTTTGGAATCCGTTATGAAGAAAGATCGCGCGAAGAGTCAAATTGTAGGTTGGACGAAGCTAGGACTTCTTGAACTTACTCGCAAAAAGGTGCGCGAGAATTCATCGATCTATCTAGATCGAACATGTGGGAATTGTTCCGGAACTGGCAGGATAAATATAATCGCAATTCATTGACTATATGTACGGATTATGATAATCTCTTTAAGTGTGTGTTTGGTTCTTGAAATCCTACACATGCTGTAACCGCTCCGATTGGGTCATAAAGCATAGTATATGTAAATATACTGTCACCTGAATTAGGCGAGTCTGAGAATGAGGAGGTGCAATATATGTACGCAATTATCGAAACAGGTGGTAAGCAATACAAAGTTCAAGAGGGCGATGTGTTGTTCATTGAGAAACTACATGCAGAAGACGGAGAAAATGTTACATTTAACCGTGTACTCGCAATATGTGATGACAATGGTTTGGTAGCAGGTACACCGTTACTTACTGGTGCAACTGTAGCCGCTACGGTTGAGAAACATGGTAAAGGTCATAAGGTTGTTGTATTCAAATACAAACCTAAGAAGAACTACCATAAGAAGCAAGGTCATCGTCAACCATACACTAAAGTAACAATTGGAAAAATTCAGGCGTAAGAAGGTGCGATGATATGATTATCGTACGTATCTTTCGTAACCATAGCGGATTGATCGACAGATTCAAGGTCGTGGGACATGCTGATTATGCGAATGTTGGTGAAGATATTGTTTGTGCCGGAGTCTCGGCTGTAACGGTCGGAACTGTTAATTCGATTGAAGCCTTAACCGGAATTGTTCTGGATTGCGAGATGCACAATGGCTTTTTAAGTGGAATCCTTCCTGTTCATCAGGATCGATCTACGAATAGTAATATGCAACTCCTAATGGAATCGATGATCGTTATGTTGAATAGTATTGCTGATTCATACGGTGAGTATATTCAAATAGAGGAAGTTATTATTTAAAGAAGGAGGTAGACAACATGTTAAAGTTGAATCTTCAATTATTCGCATCCAAAAAGGGTGTTGGTTCCACAAGAAACGGTCGTGATAGCCAATCGAAACGTCTTGGTGTGAAACGTGCAGACGGACAAACAGTAACTGGTGGTAGCATTCTTGTTCGCCAACGCGGAACAAAAATTCATCCTGGTACAAATGTTGGCATCGGAAGTGACGATACCTTATTTGCAAAAGTGGAAGGCGTTGTGAAATTTGAACGTTGGGGCCGCGATCGCAAAAAGGTTAGCGTCTACCCGGCAACTAACGCTCCAGTAGCGGCAGCAGTAGAAGCTTAATTGCTATCGAAATAGCTGTATCATTATGATGAACGCCTCCGGCCAACAAATGCCGGAGGCGTTTTTGTAACTTATGGGATGAATTGATGGAATAAGCTGTGTTATACTATGTATTGGCGAAATTAGCTAATAGGTGATTAGGATTGGTGAGAAGCTGTGAAGATGTGGACAAGACTATTAGTTATATCGATCATATCCATATGGACTCCGTTGTTGTTTTTATACTCGTATCCATCAATCATAGGGTATGTTCTGATGATGATATGGGTCGCCACAGTTGTTTCAATCGTAGTCACAGTTAATCAAAAACAAAATGCTAGAGAGCGACGAATGCTCATTCAAGGCGTTGAACAGACAGCCATCAAGAGTCTGAATCATCATCGACATGATTGGATGAATGATTTACAAATCGTCTATGGATATATTCAGCTTGCTAAACATGATAAATCCATTGAATGTGTGGGAAGAATAAAAGAACGGATGGAGCTTGAGGGTAAGATTGCGAAGCTTGGCATTCCATCTTTAGTTTTTTATCTGCAATCGTTTCGTGCTATTGGAACTAATATAGAGCTTGAACTGGATATCGCGGATGATTTACATCTTAATGAACGAATTAAAGAAGATGATACTGACCACTGGGTAACTGCTATTATAGAGTGTATTCAAAGATTTCAATATAGTGGACGCGTATCATGGGATGAGACTCGCAAGCTTACGCTCAGACTTTATGAAGATAATATGGAAATAATCGCTTCTTTTACAAGCGATGCTTTAAGTGGAGAGTCACAAATTCTTGAACAGCAAATTCATAGTGTGGTGCGCAGTAACAAAATGAGGATAGAGAAATCTGAATCTAATCCTAGTTCGTTCCGTTTATGCATGCCCTGTGATACATGAGGAAGGTGAAGTTATGTTTATTGATAAAGCTAAAATAAACGTGAAAGCTGGCGACGGCGGAGACGGACTCGTTGCATTTCGACGAGAGAAATTTGTTCCGAATGGTGGACCTGCAGGTGGAGATGGTGGTCG
Organism: Paenibacillus sp. CMAA1364; assembly: GCF_054373195.1. Classification (NCBI taxonomy): domain Bacteria; kingdom Bacillati; phylum Bacillota; class Bacilli; order Caryophanales; family Paenibacillaceae; genus Paenibacillus; species Paenibacillus sp. CMAA1364. The sequence continues at coordinate 77,657 of NZ_JBITNB010000011.1, forward strand.
AGGTGGAGATATTATTTTCAAAGTCGATGAGGGACTTCGTACATTAGTAGATTTCCGCTACCAACGCCATTTCAAGGCAGATAAAGGCGTTAAAGGACGAAATAAGAGTCAACATGGTGCGAATGCAGAACATACGATTGTTCGTATACCACCAGGTACGATTGTGTTAGATGACGATACAGGTGAAGTGATTGCAGATTTAACAAAACACGGACAATATGTTGTTGTAGCTCGTGGAGGACGTGGGGGAAGAGGAAACACCCGTTTTGCAACGATTAAGAATACAGCTCCTGAAATTGCTGAGAACGGTGAAGAAGGTCAAGAGCGTTATATTGTCTTAGAACTGAAAGTGATGGCAGATGTAGGTTTGGTAGGATTCCCTAGTGTGGGTAAATCAACACTGCTCTCTGTCGTATCCGCTGCAACGCCTAAGATAGGGGCGTATCATTTCACAACGATAACACCGAATTTAGGTGTGGTTGATGTAGGGGATCATCGTAGTTTTGTTATGGCAGATTTGCCAGGACTTATTGAAGGTGCCCATGAAGGAGTAGGCCTTGGACATGAATTCCTCCGTCATGTGGAGAGAACTCGTGTTATCATCCACGTGGTTGATATGTCTGGATCTGAAGGAAGAGACCCTTATGAAGATTGGGTTAAGATTAATGAAGAACTAGAATTATATAATCCTGTTCTAGTGAATAGACCTCAAATTGTTGCTGCAAATAAAATGGATATGCCTGAATCAGAAGCGTTATTGGCATCCTTCAGAGAAAAGGTTCAGCTTATCAAACCGGATATGGAGATCATGCCGATCTCGTCTCTAACTCGCAAAGGCGTACAAGAGTTGTTATATAGAGCTTCGGATATTCTCGATAATATTCCTGATGAGCCTGTCATAGAGGAAGTTGCTGAACAAAAGGAAAGAAAAGTATATAAACTAGATAAGACGGAAGATAGTTCGTTTAAGATTGTTAGGGATAATGATGCATTCGTTATTGAAAGTGATAAGATCGAACAATTGATGAAGAGAATGCAACTTAATTCGCATGAGGCTGTTCTTAAATTAGGACGGATTATGAGAAGTATGGGTGTGGATGAAGAACTGCGTAAACGCGGAGCGGTAGATGGAACTATCGTTCGTCTGGGAGATTTTGAGTTCGAATTTGTAGAGGGTAGTAGTTATTATTAGAAACTATAAATCGTATGTAGTACTTTTAAAGTACTGCATACGATTTTTTTAAAATAGTTCATCAGTCTATTGACCCTTAAAGGAGATTTATACTATAATGTCCACTATAGAAGAACATCAGTCTTTAAGGAGAGGACGTTCGTGAAGGAACGCTATTACTTAGTTCGTGAAGATATTTTGCCGGAAGCTATTATAAAGACGATGCAAGTGAAAAAGATAATGGCCTCAGGAGATGTAAAGACGGTGCATGAAGCTGTAGAACAGGTTGGTTTAAGTCGAAGTGCATTCTATAAATATAAAGATGGCATTCATCTCATTAATCATCTAGAACGAGAAAGAATTGTTACCATATCTATTGATTTACTACATCATGCTGGGATGTTGTCTAAGGTCTTAAGTGTTGTTGCGGGTCTTGGTGGCAATGTGCTTACAATGCATCAAAGTATACCTCTACAAGGTGTAGCGAATGTTGTGATCTCTGTAGAAATATCAAGAATTAATGAAGAAGTTAGTGATATGTTGGATGAAATGAAAGGTGTTTCAGGTGTGAAACGCGTTCATATGATTGGACAGGGTTAGTAACGAAGAGAAGTTGAATGAATTGGTCTGGGAGGGTCTGTTAATGAAACCGATAAAAGTTGGACTATTAGGATTGGGTACAGTAGGTATAGGTGTCGTTCGTATTGTAGAAGGGAATCAACAGGACTTAAGTAGCCAAGTGGGTTCACCTATTCTTATTGAGAAGATTGCTGTTCAGAACATAGATAAAGTAAGAGAAGTATACATTGATCCATCGAAGTTAACGGAAGATCCATGGGATGTTATTCATGATCCTGAGATTGATGTCATTATCGAAGTGATGGGCGGAGTAGAACAGACTAAAGAATATATATTGGGAGCCTTGGATCGTGGTAAGCATATTATTACCGCAAACAAAGATCTAATGGCGTTATATGGTTCGGAGATTCTTGCAAAAGCACAAGAAAATCAATGTGACGTATTCTATGAAGCAAGTGTCGCTGGAGGGATACCTATTATTCGCACGTTGATTGAGGGATTCTCATCCGACCGTATTCTAAAGATTATGGGAATTGTGAACGGAACGACTAACTTTATTCTAACCAAAATGAGTAAGGAAGGTGCCTCCTATGACGATGTACTATCTGAAGCCCAACAACTTGGTTTCGCAGAGTCAGATCCGACCTCGGATGTAGAGGGCCTTGATGCTGCTAGAAAGATGGCTATATTATCAACACTTGGGTTCAGAACGGATGTTGAGCTACAGGATGTGAGTGTTCGGGGTATTTCGCAAGTGACCAAAGAAGATATTGCATATGCTAAGCGTCTTGGATATGAAATGAAATTACTTGGTATTGCTGATTGTGAGGACGAATCGATCAGTATCAGTGTTCAACCCACGATGGTAAAACGTAGTCATCCCATTGCGGCAGTCAATGGTGTGTATAACGCTGTATATGTGTACGGTCAGGCCGTGGGTGAAACTATGTTCTACGGGGCAGGAGCAGGCGCGATGCCTACAGCCACTTCCGTTGTAGCTGATTTAGTTGCTGTAATTAAGAACTTCAAATTAGGAGTTAATGGCTTGAAAGCTATAGTTCCTTATAAGGTGAAGAAGCTCAAAACGGACGAACAGATTAAATATAAGAACTTTATACTGTTACATGTCGACGATAAAGCAGGTGTCCTAGCACAAATAACACAGGCTTTTGCACAGTTTGATGTGAGTTTGGAGTCTGTTGTACAGCAACCGAACGAGCATAATCCTTTTGCGGAGATTATTATTGTTACACATGATGTTAGCAAAGCTAGTATGAATAAAGTTTTAGCGCATTTTGAAGGATTAGATGTCATTCGAACTATTAAGAGTGTTTACAGGGTAGAAGGATAAAGGGAATGATGACTTTTAATAACAACCTTTTGAGAATTATAATAATAAAGGAGTCATTATGGATAGAAATAATGGTGTTCGAGTAAGGGTTCCCGCTAGTACGGCGAACCTAGGCCCAGGATTTGATACGTTAGGTATGGCCTTATCCTTGTATTCATGGGTGGAGATGAAAGAATCAGAACATACTAGCTTTCATTTATATGGAGATCAGATGCAAGGCATTCCGAAGGATAAATCTAACTTGTTGTATAAAGTGGCGCAGCTTGTTTTTGAAGAGGCTGGGGTGCGATTGCCGGAAATTGAAGTTTCCATGTATTCAGAGATCCCTTTAACTAGAGGGCTTGGGAGTAGCGCTTCGGCTATTATTGGGGGAATGACTGCTGCGAATGCATTAATTGGTTCACCATTGCCTATTAGCAAGATATTCGATATGGCCACAGCCTTAGAAGGACATCCTGATAATGTTGGTGCCTCATTGTTTGGTGGAATTATTACTGCGATATGGGATGGCAATCATGCTGATTACATTGGCATTGAATGTCATGAAGATTTAGAGGTATTAGTTGTTATTCCTGAATTTCAATTATCAACATCAGAAGCAAGAGGTGTATTGCCAGATCATATTAGCCGACAAGATGCGGTATATAACATCAGTCGGTCATCGTTACTTGTGGCTGCACTCTCCAGTGGTAGATTTGATCTAATCGGTAAGGCGATGTCTGATAGATTGCATCAACCGTATCGAGCAAGCCTGGTACCGGGTATGGCATCCATATTGGAGGAGGCCCCAAATCGGGGGGCATTGGGTGTTGCGTTGAGTGGTGCGGGTCCGACATTGTTAGCCTTGGTGGATCGGCATGATATTCGAAAGCTTGAATTGGAATCTTATCTAATAAACACTATGGCTTCACATCATATTCAAGCAACTGCGAAATGGCTAAAGCCTTCTCATAAGGGTGCTGAAATCTATGAGGCAATGAGCTCTATGTCATTCATGAACATGATAAAAGGGGAAGTAAGCGTATGATACGAATAGCATTATTGCCGGAGGGTTCTGTTTCACATGAGGCTGTACTCCACTTGTTTGGAAATGAACCGATTGAGTTACAGTACTACAAGCTTATTTCGGATGTATTTCTTGCAACTGCTCAAGGAAAAGCTGATTATAGTGTCATTCCGATTGAGAATACAATAGAAGGTTCTGTCAATCTGCATATGGATTGGTTAGTGAATGAAGTGGATATTCCTATGCAAACCGAATGGGTATACCCTTCTATCCAGAACTTAATAGGAAATAAGGAGCAATTCATCACGGATTCAGGAGATATAGATTATAATAAGATCACAAAAATTATATCTCATCCAATTGCTTCGGCACAATGTCAGCAGTTTATTCGCAAATATGCACCACAAGCTGAAATAGAAGGTGTTGGTAGTACATCTGAGGCAGTCCATATTGTGAAGAATAATCCAGGGCTTGGATGGACGGCGATTGGTACAGCTCTGGGTGCGTTGACGCATGGTTTAGATATCATGTCAGCCCGTGTGACGGATCATGATAATAATTACACAAGATTTGTACTTATTGGTTCTGAATCATTGAATCTCAACCGACCTAATCATGTGATGAAGACAAGTATTGCGGTAACACTTCCAGAAGATTTCCCGGGGGCCCTTCATCAAGTGTTGTCCGCTTTTTCATGGAGAAGGCTTAATCTTTCTAGAATTGAATCTCGACCTACGAAGAAGAAGTTAGGCAATTATTATTTCTATATAGATATCCTTGAAGAAGTGGATACGGTTCTTATGCAGGCAGCAATACTTGAGATTGAAGCTTTGGGTTGTCAGGTGAGAGTATTAGGGTCATATCCCACATATTCATATTCCGTAAATTGATGTTTATTATAGTTGTTAAGTACTTGTATGATATTTTATTTCTGAAGTAATTCCTTTCATGTAGAACATGAGAGGAATTTTTTTTGTTATTCATGATGTCATTCGCCCAATCTCTGCATAAGATGATAGTAACAAAGGCGGCTACTATTTGGCCTAAAAGAAGTCTAGGAGGTTTTACCGCGTGAAAATACACATGGTTAAGAAAGGTGACACGTTATACAACATATCTGGAAAGTATGGCATTCCACTAGAAAAGTTAATTGTAGCCAATCCACAGCTTGCAGATCCGAACAAATTGAACATAGGTGATAAAGTCAAGATTCCATCCAAATCGGTTGTTACACCCCCTAAGCCAGAAGATACCATTCATAGACATGTTGTCAAACAGGGGGATAGCCTGTGGAAAATCTCTAAAGCTTGGGGAGTATCTTTAAAGGAAATGATCGATGCTAATCCGCAATTGAAGAATCCTAACGCTTTGCTTGTTGGGGAAGTGGTAAACATTCCTAAGACGATCATGAGTGAAGGTGTGCATAACGGCACATCACAAGGAGGTTCAATGAAGGATAAGGTCATGCATGGCGGAAAGGAAAATACAGCAATCAAACCAGAGATGGTTCCAAACCAGCCTGCTCCTCCTGTCATTCCCCAACTTCCACAGATTCCTGTCGGGGTTACGCCTAACCTACCTGCACCTAACCCTATTTTTAATAGCTTTTCAGAAAAGGTGGAAATGTCTCAGCATTTGTATGTGCAAATTCCCGTGCCAGCAAAAGAAGTGATCGCGGAAGTCCCTAAATCGGATGAGAAGCAATACTGTCCTGTCCAATCAGATGAAAAAGGGTATCCAGGTATTATGGGAGGCTATTCCTATGTTCAGCCGCAGTTCGAACAACCTTGTTATGCTGAGATGATGCAAAATACAGAAGGGATGTCAGAATGTTGTTATCCTCAGATGTCTCCATATGGAAATATGTTTGCGCCTAATCATTCGGGTTACTCTTCCTATGGCGGATATGCTGAGAATAGCAATGCTTCCGTATCTAATATGATAAGTACTCAAGAGAATGGGCCTATAACCTACGCAAATATCTATTCCTGCACACATCCATACGAATGGACTTTTCCACAAGCGAATATGCCTCTTGACAATTGCGATATGAATCCGGTAAAAATGGCGGAAGCGCATGTTCAAGAGAATTGTGGTTGTCATGCCCGAGACAATAGCGAGATAACTGCAGTGCTAGAGGATGCAACGATCTTTAACGAACAGCAACCTGTTAAAACGTCGAGTACAAGCAAAAGTAAGAAAGACGTAGCAATACAGAGCACCAAAGTAAGTAGGAATAAAGAAAAGAAGAAAACGACTGTACAATATAAACGTCGCAATCCATGGATAAATAGCTAATAAAATAACTAGTGAAAGAAGGTGAATGCAAATTCGTCTTCTTTCATTTGGTTAATTAAAAATTATAGTTGCAAAGTAGGACGAGATTATGTTAAATTATTTATCCACCCATTAAATATGATGGCTGGTGTCATTATTATGAAGTATAAGGAAAAAGAAACCGAAATAAAAAACTCTTGCATTATCATAACTGACATGGTATTATATAAAAGTTGTCACCGAGACACACTGGTGAATAACGAGAGAGAAATTGATCTTTGAAAACTGAACAACGAGTGAGTGGTTCTTACGAAAGTAAGAACAAAACAAATGAGAAATCATTTGAATGAGAATGAATAATTCTCGTCAGTTTGTTTCAAAATGAGCGAATCGCTCTTTTCAATACTTATTGGAGAGTTTGATCCTGGCTCAGGACGAACGCTGGCGGCGTGCCTAATACA